>NZ_VWWC01000016.1:0-68345 GCF_011753175.1 Burkholderia sp. Cy-637
CCATCATCATCAGGAAGCTCAGGATGAAGCTCAGGCCGCCGATCATCAGCAGTCCCAACTCACCGACCACCGGCAGCAGGTTGGTCAGGAAGCCCGTCACCACCCAGGCGATCGCCATCACGGAACCCGCGACACCGAGCGCCCAGCCCTGCCGCTCGACCGCCACCGCGTCCGAGTAGGCGGTGTACATGGTGGTGTAGGCCACCATGTCGAAGCAGCCGACCACCATGCCGAGCCCCCAGAGCATGCCCTCGTGCGGCAGCAGGGCCGACAGCACCTGGCCGATGCCGGCGATCAGCAGGCCGAGCTTGGCGATGTCCACCACGCTCCAGACCTTCAGCATCAGGCGCACGATCACCATCAGGCCGAACACGAAGCAGATGCCGATCAGGCCGCTGAACAGGCCGAGCTGCGAGCTGGTGTAGCCGAAGCGGGTCTGCAGCACCAGCATGATGGTCTGCAGGTAGAGGCCGTAGCCGACCTGCATCAGGAAGAACACGATCGACAGGAAGGCGACGCGATGATGGCGGCCGGCCTCGTAGATGATGCGCAGCGGCAGCAGGATGTCGACGTGGGTCTTGCCCTTGGGCGGGCTCGCGTCGCGATAGGTCCAGAAGGTCCACAGGCCGCAGAACACCGACAGCGCGGCAACCAGCAGGAACGGCGTGCCGTAGTTGAAGATCGGCAGGATCGTGCGGTCCGAGGTGATGCCGCCCAGCACCGGGCCGACGATCACACCGGCGCTGAAGGCCATCGACATGATGCTCATGTTGTAGGCCTTGGTTTCCGGCGTGCTGAGGTCGGTGATGGCCGCCTGCGCGATGCCCTGGCAGCCCGCCATCAGCCCGCTCAGACCGCGCCCGACCAGCAGCAGCGCGATGCTCGGCAGCAGCGCGCCGAGCGCCATCAGCAGGTAGCTCAGCGCCAGGCCGAAGATGCAGAGCAGCAGGATCCTGCGGCGCCCGTAGCCGTCCGACAGCTCGCCCATCAGCGAGGAGCCGAAGAACATGAAGAACGGATAGACGCCGTAGCCGAGCCCCAGGTAGAAGTTGCGCAGCGAGACGCGGGTGCCGGCGCCGATGATGCCCGAATGCGGATCGGAGAAGATCGCCGCCATGATCGGGTAGACCAGGCCGAAGCCCATGGCGTCGATCGCGATCGCCAGCAGGCAGGGGCCCAGCAGCTTGAGATTGAGTCGGGACATGAGGCGGCCTCGCGGCAAGTGGAGTTGCCGCCCAACTTAACGAGCGCCGCACCCGGGGAGTAGCGCCGCCGCCTCGATATCAGTCATCGGTAAACCCGATCGATGCGCTCCGGTCCCGCGCGGCTCGTGCCTCGGGCGGCGGCTTCGCCAGGCGCACCGCGTCGGGCAAGTGCGCCTCGAGCAGTTCGAGCACCGCCTGCGTCCTGGCCGGCACCGGGCGCGTCACCGGCAGCAGCGCGTGCAGCTCGAAACCCGGCACGGTATGGCCGGGCAGCAACTCGACCAGCCTGCCCGTCGCCAGCGCCTCGGCACAGACGATCTCCTGCAGCACGCCGATGCCGCAACCGGCCAGCAGCAACTGATGGACCGGGCCCCAGTGGCTGACCGTGGTCACGATGTTGATCGGCGCGGCGGACGAGGCCGGATGCGGCGAAGCGGCAGCGAAGCGCAACTGGCCATCGGAGAACAGCCCCGCGACCCGGATGAATGGATGCCGGACCAGGTCGGCGGGCTCCTCCGGGCGGCCAGCCGCATCCAGGTAGCCGGGCGAGGCCACCAGCACGCGGCGCACATGGCCGAGCCGCCGCGCGATGAAATTGCCCTCGCCGATGCGACCCAGCCGCAGCGAGAGATCGACGCCCTCGGTCACCGGGTCGGTCGGTTCGTCGTTGAGGACCATCTCGACGTGGAGCTGCGGATGCTGCTCGCGCATCACCGCGACCACGCCCGGCAGCAGGGCATCGCCCACCCCGTGCGGCGCCGCGATGCGGATCCGGCCGCGCACCGCCCGATCGCCGGGCGCAACCGCGACGCGCGCCTCCTCGGCGGCATCGAGCACCAGCTTGCTCTTCTGGTAGAACAGCGAGCCCTCGTCGGTGCATGAGACGGCGCGCGTACTGCGCAGCAGCAGACGCACGCCGAGGTGCTGCTCGAGCCGCTCGATCCGGTCGCTGACGGCGGGCTGCCCCAGGCCCAGGTCCCGCGCGGCGCGCGACAGGTTTCCGCGTTCGACGACCCGCACGAAGACGCGCATTGCGGCCAGCAGATCCATGTATGCCTCGTTGTTGTCCGGATACCGGGCCCGCGAGCCTCGGCGGAATGGAGCCCTGGATTCTACCGGTCGACGCCGCGGATCCCGCCGGCATCGACCATGCTTTCTGACAAACCGAAAGCTTTCGAGCGCCAGGCATTGCCGTTCCCACTGAATCCTCCGGACAACTTCATAAATGGGCGATTTCGGCCGGACTAGACTGTCCGCACCGGATACCCGGTCAACATCCCCCCGAGAACGCCGGCGCATCGACGCCGGCACCGGGCGGCGGCCCCGGCCGCCGATTCCTATCAGACAGGAGACATGCATGATCATCTACGGAACCGCCCTGCTCGCGTTCTGCCATCTCGCCGGCCTGTTCCTCGGCGACCTGCTGGGCGCCGCGATCGGCGTCAAGACCAATGTCGGCGGCGTCGGCATCGCGATGCTGCTGCTCATCGCGCTGCGCATCTGGCTGCACCGGCGCGGCTGGCTGCCCAAGGAGTCCGAGGCCGGCGTGACCTTCTGGGGCGCCATGTACATCCCGGTGGTGGTGGCGATGGCGGCCAACCAGAACGTGGTGGCCGCGCTCAAGGGCGGCCCGGTGGCGCTGCTGGCCGCGCTCGGCGCGGTGGCGATCTGCGCCTGCTGCATCGCGGTGCTCTCGCGCCTGGGCAACGACGACTCGGCACTCGTGCCGGCCAAGCAATAAGCGGAGGCCGGAATGCTTGCCATGCTCGAGAAAGTTCTCTCGCACAACGGCCTGGTGGCCGCCTTCGCGCTGGTCGGGATCGTGATGTGGATCTCGATGATGCTGTCGAAGACGCTCACGCGCGGCCGCGTGCACGGCTCCGCCTTCGCGATCCTGATCGGCCTCGCGCTGGCCTGGGTGGGCGGCACGCTCACCCACGGCGAGAAGGGCATCGCCGACGTGCCGCTGTTCGCCGGCATCGGCGTGATGGGCGGCGCGATGCTGCGCGACTTCGCGATCGTCGCCACCGCCTTCGAGGTGCAGGCCAGCGAGGCGCGCCGCGCCGGCATGATCGGCGTGGTCTCGCTGCTGCTGGGCACGGTGCTGCCCTTCATCGTCGGCGCGCTGGTGGCGCGTGCCTTCGGTTATACCGACGCGGTCAGCATGACCACCATCGGCGCGGGCGCCGTCACCTACATCGTCGGCCCGGTGACGGGCGCGGCGATCGGCGCGAGCTCGGACGTGATCGCGCTGAGCATCGCCACCGGGCTGGTCAAGGCCATCATCGTGATGGTCGGCACGCCGCTCGCGGCCGGCTTCCTCGGCCTGCGCACGCCGCGCTCGGCGATGATCTTCGGCGGCCTGGCCGGCACCGTGAGCGGCGTGACGGCCGGGCTGGCCGCCACCGATCGGCGGCTGGTGCCCTACGGCGCGCTGATCTCGACCTTCCACACCGGCGTCGGCTGCCTGCTCGGGCCCTCGGTGCTGTTCTTCGCCACCCGGGCCATCGTCGGCGGTTGAACGAGACGGGCGCGGCCGGCGGCACCCCAGTGCCGCGCCGGCCGCGCCCGCGTCCACCTCGCCCCTGCCCGCGAGCCTGCCCTTCCTTGCACCGGCACCGCGTCATGCGCCATCCCATTCCCCTCCAGGGCCCGCTGCCCGAACACGAGCGGCGCGCGCTGCAACTCAGGCATCATCTCGCGCTCGCCAGGCTGCTCGGCCGCTGCCACGACCCGGCGCCGCTCGGGGTGCTGGCCAACGTGATCCGGCTCGCGCAGGCGCTGCGCGGCACCGCCTCGATGCCCTCGCTCGCCGCCTGCTGCCGGCGCGCCGACCTCGCCCTGCAAGGCAGCTTCGCGCGCGGCGCGCCCTACCGGCTCGACCGGGCCGCGCGCGATGCGCTGGAGCCGCTGCTCGCGCTGCACGACGCGCAACTGGCCGCCGTCACGGTCGGCGCCTACCTCGGCGCCTGGCGTGACATGCGTGAGGCGCAATCGGTCATTCCGTATTCTCAATCGATAAACCGCGACACGCCGATCGACATTCATGCGCGACACCTTAATTGGCGATGCGATTTGATATCCGCCACCTTAAATGGGCGGCGCAATTAATATCCGAAATCCGGATTCGAATAGATACAGATCCGTATCATCGTTGCCGCGATACGACGATCCGGCATTCGACTTGCCAAGTCGATTGAAAAACACCTGAAAAACAATGCGATTGCCCGATCGGCACTCGTTCGCATTTACCACACAATATCCGGTCCGAATTCGACGACTCGGTCGCCGGCGCCCGGAATCCCGGCCCAGGCGCAGGCTGGGCCGGCTTTTCCCGCCACACGCCCGGATCCTCGGCCCGGTCGATACAAGAAAAATGTCACCTGCCGGATAAGCCGACTGTGTACCATTCAAAAAGATACACACCAAGATACACACCATAAGCCGGCGCAATTCCAGGTGAATCGCGCGATTCCGGCCGACCGCATTGGCGTCCCTGTTTTTCCGGCGAGGCAGTACCGCGTGGGCCGGACGGATTTCCCTTTGGGGGTGAAATCCGGCGCCAGCATTTCGATAATAAGCAACGGGTGATGACAAGATCACGATGAGCACGACTTCCGAGGGTTTGAGCTATCGGTTCTCGACGTCCTATGCGCCGGCGCGCGAGCGTTTCGACGCCTGGCGCGCCGACACCGGTGCGCTGTTCGACATCGGCCTGCTCGAGGACGAGCATGTCCCCTACGATTCGCAGTTCGATTTCACGCTGCTCGACCAGATCATGTTCGGCGGCCGCCAATGGCTGCATCCCGAGCATCGCGTCGAGCACGCGATGAGCCGTTCCGCGCAGCGGATCCGCTCGGACGGGCTTGACGGCTACTACCTGCAACTGCAGATCAGCGAGACGCTGTCCGGCTCGGCCGGCCGCGACCCGGTGCTGATCGGCCCCGGCGACATGTGCGTGCTCGACCTGGCCACGCCCTTCGACCTCAAGGTCAGCACCGGCGACACGATCTGCATGGTGATCCCGCGCGACTTGCTGCCGGCGGGCGCGGCGGCGCTGCACGGCCGCTCGCTGTCGCACGGCATGGGCTCGATGCTGGCCGACTACCTGCGCTCGCTGCGCCGGAACATGTCGGTGGTCTCGGCCGGCGAGATGCCCTATGCGGTGCAGGCCACCAAGAACATGCTGCTGGCCTGCCTGGCGCCGACGCTCGACACGCTCAAGCAGGCCGAGACCGAGCTCGACGCGATGTTCGTGAACCGCGTGCGCGACTACATCGAGCAGCACCTGCTCTCGCCCGACCTGAGCCCGGACCGCATCTGCAAGGCGATGGGCATCTCGCGCTCGAAGCTCTACCGGCTGTTCGAGCCGACCGGCGGCGTGGCGCGGCTGATCCAGCACAAGCGCCTGCATCGCGCGCGCAACCTGCTGATCGACCCGACCGCGAAACGCATGCGGATCTCCGAGGTGGCGTGGCGGCACGGCTTCGTCAACGAGAAGCACTTCAGCCGCCTGTTCAAGGAGAAGTTCGGCTGCACGCCGAGCGAGGTGGCCGCGCGCGAATTCCGCCGCGAATCCGAGTACGCGCATGCCTCGCCGGAGCAGTCGGCCGCCTCGACCAACTTCAGCGACTGGATGCGCTCCTTCGTGTCGCTGTAGGCCGGGGCAGGCCGACGCGGCGCGGCCATGAAGCCAGGACGCCACGAAAAAAAACGCGGCCGTCGAAGGACGGCCGCGTTTCTTGCGTTGCCTGCGATGGCTCGCGCGCTCAGTTCTGGATCAGCGGATTGAGCGTGGTGCAGAGGAAGCCCGTGCAGTTCGCCGGCTTGAAGTAGAACGAACTGACCGCCGTGCCGAAGGCGAGATCGCCGAAATAGGCATTGCCCTGCGTGCCCAGCGTGTTCGACTGCGTGACGAAGCCGCTGTTGGTGGTCTGCACGGCCGCGCTCTGGTACGTGAAGGTCGGCGATTGCGTCTGGTCCTTCACGTAGACCGTGGCCGAGGCGCTGCCGAACACCTGCGTGCCCTTGGCGCGGAAACCGCGCGCGCCCTCGCTGTTGGCCTGCGTGACGAAATCCGCGGCCGACGCGCTCGGTGCCACCGCCTCGTAGGTGTAGGTCGCGTTCGAGGCATTGTTCTTCATGTACAGCGTCACCTCGGTCGAATCGAGGAACAGCGGCGAGACCTGCCAGTAACCCGATTGCCCCTGCCCGTTGGCCTGCGTGACGAAGTCGGCCGGGCTGCCGACTGCCGGCGCGAGCTGGTAGCTGTAGGTCGCCGACGTGCCGTCGCTGCGATACAGGTTGCCGAATCCCAGCTCGCCTTCGTAGCGGAAGCCGCGCGCGCCTTCCGCGTTCACCTGCGTGAGGAAGGCCGCCTGGCCCGATTGCGCGCTCTGCAACTCGTAGGTATAGACCGCGCCCGCGCCGTCGTTGACGAAGATCGAGCGGATCGTGCTGTCGCCCGCGAACGACAGGTCGGCGAGATAGTGAAAGCCCTTGGCGCCCTCGCCATTGACCAGCGTGAGGAAGCTGGCGCCGTCGGCGGCCGTCGCGATCGCCTCGAAGCGCGGCGTGAGCGTGCTGCCGGTTCCGCTGGTGCCGCTGGTTCCGCCGCTGGTGCCGCTGCTGCCGCCGGTGCCGCTGGTCGAACCGCCGCCGCCCGACGAGGAGCCGGCGGAGCTGGAGGAACCCGCCGAAGCGGACGAGACATCGTCGTCCCCGCCGCAGGCGGTCAGGGCGAGACAGGCGAGCGCGATCAGCGCGGCGGCTTTTTTCATGGCGACCTCGGGAAGCGAATCAAAGGGAAGACGACGCGAAGGGCGCGGCCCGCCTGACGCGGCGCGGGCCGCGCGGCGGCCGGCGGCCGCCGCGTCGAAGCAGCTTGCTTAGTTGACCTTCAGCGTACCGCCGCGGCCCAGGCCGCCGCTGACGTCCTGCGCCTTGTAGCTGCGCAGTGCCACCACCATCTTGTTCCAGGCGTCGATGAAGGCGACCACGGTGGCCTTGCCTTCCGGCGTCGACGAGAAACCGCCGAGCGCGCCGCCCACGCCACCGCCGAAGCCGCCCAGCGCGGCGCCCCAGTTGGTGGCCGTCGAGCTGCCTTCGGCCGCCGCGATCTGCACGGCCGAGCGCACGTCGAACAGCGTGAGCGTGACCACCGAGGCCTTGCTCTTGAGGCTGCCGGCCAGCGCCGAGATCGCGCCGTTGCCGATCAGCCCGCCGATCGCGCCGCCGATGCCGCCGATCGCCGAATCGTTGACCACGATGGTCGGCTCCATGTAGTAGTCGGCCGCCACGCGCTGGCCCTTCTGCTGCTTCGAGCCGGCGCGGTATTCGCCGGAGCTGCGCTGCAGCGCGGTGATGCGCTGCAGGCGCGCGTCGGTCTTCTGGTTGCCGACCGAGGTGATCACGAAGCAGTTCGATTGCTGGACCGCCAGGCGCAGCAGCGGATCGATGCTGGTGACCTTGGTGGCGCTGCCGAACGGGCCGAACCAGTCCGCGTTGCGGCCGTCGTCGACGGCGATCGTGCCGAGCGGCTGCGCGCAGTGCTCGAGCTTGGTGTCGGCGCCCGCGCTGGCCGCGCCGCCCGCGGCGCCGCTCACGCCGATGTCCTGGCCGCCCGGCGTCACCATGCCGCCGCATGCGGCGAGCGAGGAGACGATGGCGGCGGCCGCCGCGATCCTGGTGATGGGATAGGTTTTCATATCGTTGTCGAATCAAGTGAGACGATGTACGGCTTACACGTCGGTGCGAACCTAGATAAGCCCCCCGGCATGGTTCGCGAAAGGATTGGTCTCCCCGTCGCGGCCCCCCATGCTTCGGAATTCGTCAGTACCAGTACCAGGTGGTCTGTTGCCAGGTGCCGTAGTACGGATAGCCCGAATTCCAATAGCCGTAATAGACGTCACGCCAGCGCGTGCGCCACTTGAAGTCTTCCTCGTCGGCCTTCTTCGCTTCGCGGGCCTGCTGCAGCAGCTTTTCTGATTCCTTATCGCCGCGGCCCACCGCGATCGACAGCCATTTTTCCGCTTCGCGCGGGTCCGGGCCCATCTCCTCGAGGCCGAACAGGTAGTAGGCGCCGAGCGCCTTCTGCGCGCGCAGGTCGCCGCGCTCGGCGGCGCTGCGCATCCAGTTGAGCGCCTGGTAGCTGTCCTGGCGCACGCCGTCGCCGCGGAAATAACGCAGGCCGAGATCGTAGGCGGCCTTCGGCTGCGCCTTCGCGCTCTCCTTGAGCGCCGCGATGCGAGGGTCCTCGCGATCGTTCACGCCGTCCTTGAATTCCGTGGTGACCTGGTTCTTCGGGCGATCGGAACAGCCCTGGCCGTCGCAGATACGGACCATGTCGCTGGGCTGGGGCTGCGCGCAGGCAGCCAGCAACAGCAAGGACAGCGACGGCACCAACAGACGGCACTTCATGACTCCCCCCGGCTCGAATCGAGTCGCATCGACTGCCGGTTTCCGACGCCCGCCCCGAGGCGGTGAAGCGCTCACGCGCCTCGCGGCGCGTGAGCCAAACGTTTCAACTTCGGCAGGCATGCGGCCCGCGGTTTCTCTCTATGCCGGAACGTCTCGCCCGCCAGCCTGGTTCTCATGATGTTTCGGCTCGCGAGCGCCGGCCTTCCGTGCCGGATTGGGTGAGCCATCGACAGACGATCCCCCCAAGGGATTCCACGCGATTCGGCGCCATCGGGGGCGACGATAAATTTATGAGATTTCAGCGCGAGCCGTGTCTTTCCGGCTGTTCGTGAAGACGAATCCTAAATTCTCCAGCCGAAAAAACGAGTGCCTCGCCGTCCACGATTGGTTACTGTCCGTCTCATCGAAAATTCGACAGGAACTTTGTCGGTATGAACCCTGCCCCGGTTTTGGGGCATCATGGCCTCGCCCGCGGCCGGCCGCGGGCGCCCAAACCGTCCTTTTCCGGAGACTCGCAGCATGCTGCATGCCCTTCAGCCGACCTTCGCGGCGCCGACATCCGCGCGCGCATCCCGTCGCGGCTTGGCGGCCGCCATGCTTGCGTGCGCATCCATCTTGTCGGCGATCGCGCCGGCGGCGACGGCTCAAACGCCAAGCACCGCTTCCGAGGTGACGGGTGCCTCGCTGGTGCCGCTCGCGGTGCTGCCGCCCTCGCCCGAGCACGGTGCGCCGGCCGAGTTCTGCGCGCATTACCGCGAGCCCGCCGATGCACTGTCGGCCGCCGGCCGCGAGGTCGAGAAGCTCGGCTGGTTCGTGATGTCCGAGGCACCGCTCGGCCCTTACCGCGCGGTGTCGTTCGCGAGCGGCTTCGAGCCCGGCACCAGCGCGATCTGCACGCCGCGCAACGCCAATATCGGCATCTTCGAGGGCACGCGCCTGATCGCGCTCGCCTATACCGCGCGCAAGGCCGACTGGCAGCTCGGCAGGCTCGAGCCGCTGGAGACGGGCGGGCTGCTGGTCGGCGAGGGGCAAGGCGTCGGCGGCCCGGTCGCCGAATTGCATCAGCAGGACGAGGGGCTGCGCCTGACCGCGGTGGCCGCCTCGCGATCGTTCTGCCAAGGCCGCGCGAGCGTGCCCAAGGTATTCGGCAAGTCGATCGCCGAGGCGCGCAAGATCCTCATCGCACAGGGCTGGAAGCCGGTGCGTGCGAAGCGCGGCGACCCGCTCCACGACGTGGCGGCCGATCTCGCCAGGCACGGCGTGATCGAGGTGAACGACTGCTCGGGCACCGGCGTGGGTTATTGCAGCTACACCTATCGCAACGCCGTCGGCGTGCTGTCGGTGGTCACCGTCGGCGGCGATCCCGATCCGCGCAACGACAACGTGGTCGGCGCCACCGCCCGCTGCGCGGCGAAATGACGGGCGCCGAACGCAGTCGATAGCACCGCCGGGGCCGCCAAGACCGCGGCGCGGGGCTGTCGCGTCTCCGTAAGCTTGCTCTGGCAAACTGCAAGCCTCGGCGCAAGCGCCGGGGCCCGGCGCACGGATCCGCCGCGCGCTCGTTTTCCTTATCGACTCCCGCTCTCCCGACATGACGCGTTCTGTTTCCCAATCGGCCCTGCTATGGATCGTGGCCGGTGGTTTCTTCATGCAGGCGCTCGACACCACCATCGTCAATACCGCCCTGCCCTCGATCGCGCATGCCTTCGGCGAGGACACGCTGTCGATGCGCTCGATCGTGGTGGCCTACACGCTCACCATGGCGATGCTCACGCCCGCCTCGGGCTGGCTGGCCGACCGCTACGGCACGCGCTCGGTCTATTTCGCGGCGATCCTGGTGTTCGCGATCGGCTCGCTGGCCTGCGCCGGCTCGCATACCTCGACGCAGCTGGTGGTGGCGCGCGTGGTGCAGGGCGTGGGCGGCTCGATGCTGCTGCCGATCGGCCGGCTCGCGGTGCTGCGCAGCGTGCCGGGCGAAGCCTACGTGGGCGCGCTGGCCTTCATCTCGATCGCCGGCCAGGTCGGGCCGATCGTCGGCCCCACGCTGGGCGGCTGGTTCGCGCAGGCGCTGTCGTGGCGCTGGATCTTCTTCGTCAACGTGCCGATCGCGGCGGTCGGCCTGCTCGCGGTGCAGCGCTACCTGCCCTCCGACCGGCTCGACGAGCGGCAGCCCTTCGACCTGATCGGCTGCACCCTGCTCTCGCTGGCGATGCTCGGCAGCTCGCTGGCGCTCGACATGCCGGGCGCCGCCTCGCACGTGGGCTGGATCGTGCTGGCCGCGCTCGGTTCGGCGCTCGCGGTGCTGGCCTATGTCGCGCATGCACGCCGCCGCGAGCAGCCGCTGTTCCGGCTCGGCCTGTTCGAGCGCCGCTTCAGCGTCGGCCTGGTCGGCAACCTGGTGTGCCGGATCGGCAGCAGCGCGGTGCCCTTCCTGCTGCCGCTGCAGATGCAGCTCGGCTTCGGCTACTCGCCGCTGCACGCGGGGCTGGTGATGCTGCCGGCCGCCGTCGCCGGCGTGATCACCAAGCGCATGATCGCGCCGCTGGTCAGGCGCTACGGCTACGTGCCCTTCCTGAAGGTCAACACGCTGGTGGTGGGCATCTCGATCCTCGGCTTCGCCACGCTCTCGCCGCACACGCCGCTGCTGCTCGACCTCGCGCTGATGGCCTCGTTCGGCGGCGCCACCTCGATGCAGTTCGCGGCCATGAACAGCGTCACCCTCAAGGATCTGTCCCATCGCGACGCGAGCAGCGGCAACAGCCTGTTCTCGATGGTGCAGATGCTGGCCACCGGCCTGGGCGTGTCGATCGGCGGCGGCTTCGCCAGCCTGCTGAGCGCGCACGGCAGCTCGACCTTGTTCGGCATCCAGATGAGTTTCCTGCTGGTCGGCGCGATCACGGTGCTGTCGACCTTCGTGTTCGGCAAGCTGGAAAGCAAGCCCGCCGTCGCCGGCACGCGCGGCAGCCACTGAGCGGCGAGTCGCGGCAGCCCGGCCACCGCGCGGCTCGCCTCAGCCGGGCGCGCGGCAGTGCTCGGTGAAGCGCGCCAGGAAACTCATGCAGGCCGCCAGCTCGTCACGGCGCACGTATTCGTCGGCGCGATGCGCGCGCGTGATCGAGCCCGGGCCGCAAACCACCGCCGGAATCCCGATCGACTGGAACAGCCCGCCCTCGGTGCCGAACGACAGCGTGGTCTCGCGCTCGTCGCCGAGCCAGCCGGCGCACAGCGATTTCAGCTCGAGCGAGCCGGCATCGTCGCGCAGGCCGGGATAGGCGGACAAGGGCTCCAGCTCGATGGCCGCCTCGGGCGCCACGCGCCGCATCTCCGGCAGCAGCGTATCGCGCGCGAGCGCCGTGAGCGCCTCGATCACCCGCTCGCCGTCGCGCCCCGGCAATTCACGAATCTCGAAGTCGAACGCGCAACGGTCGGGCACCACGTTGACGGCCACGCCGCCCTCGATGGTGCCGGTCTGCACGGTGCTCCAGGGTGGATCGAAGCGCGCGTCGCGCGCGCCTTCCGTCTCCAGCGCGCGGGCGCTGCCGCGCAGCGCCGTGACCAGCTCGGCCGCGTACTCGATCGCATTGACGCCGAGCTGCGGCTGCGCCGAATGCGCCGCCAACCCGCGCACGCAGCAGCGATACGCGCGCTTGCCCTTGTGCGCCGAGCCGAGCCGCATGCCGGTGGGCTCGCCGATGATGCAGCCCAGCGGCCGCGCCGCATCGCGCGCCAGCTCGTCGAGCAGGTCGCGCACGCCCACGCAGCCGATCTCCTCGTCGTAGCTGATCGCGAGATGGATCGGCACCGCCAGCGGCTCGGCGACGAAGGCCGGCACGGCGGCCAGCACGCAGGCCAGGAAGCCCTTCATGTCCGAGCTGCCGCGTCCATACAGGCGGCCGTCGCGCTCCACCAGCTCGAACGGATCGCTGCTCCAGGGCTGGCCCGCCACCGGCACCACGTCGGCATGGCCGGACAGGCACAGGCCGCCGCGATCGCGCGGGCCGATGGTGGCGTAGAGATTGGCGCGCGTGCCGTCGGCGTGCGGCACCAGCCGCGATTCGACGCCGTATCCGCGCAGGTAGTCGGCCACGAAGCCGATCAGGTCGAGGTTGGGCTGGCGGCTGATCGAGCGGAACGCCACCAGCCGCGCCAGCAGCTCGACCGGATCGCGCGGCGCGCTCATGGCTTGACGGCGATCACGTCGATCTCGACCAGCCATTCCGGGCGCGCCAGGGCCGTCACGGTCAGCCCCGTCGAGACCGCGTGCACGCCCTTCAGCCAGCGCCCGATCACGCGATAGACGGCCTCGCGATAGCGCACGTCGGTCAGGTAGACGGTGATCTTGCAGATGTCCTCGAGCTTGCTGCCGGCTTCCTCCAGCAGCATCTGGACATTCGCCATCGCGCGCTCGGCCTGGGCCGCGGCGTCGCCGATGCCGACCGATTGCGAAGTGTCGAGATCCTGGCCGATCTGGCCGCGCAGGAAGACCATCTTGCCGGCCACCACGCCTTGCGCGAGGTCGTTGTCGAGCGACTGCTCGGGGTAGGTGTGCTTGGTGTTGAACGGGCGGATGCGGATATGTTCCATGGGGAATCAGGCAGTGGCTGGGTTGGGAAAAGCGGCGAGGCCGCCGCAATGCGTGAGGCTCAGTGCGTGAGGATGCGGGACAGGAACAGGCGCGCGCGCTCCGAGCGCGGCGCCTCGAAGAAGGCGTCGGCGGCGGCATCCTCGACGATCGCGCCGCGCTCCATGAAGATCACGCGATCGGCCACGCGCCGCGCGAAGCCCATCTCGTGCGTGACCACCATCATCGTCATGCCCTCGCGGGCCAGGTCGGTCATCACCTCGAGCACTTCGTTGACCATCTCGGGGTCGAGCGCCGAGGTCGGCTCGTCGAACAGCATCGCGGCCGGGTCCATCGCCAGCGCGCGCACGATCGCCACGCGCTGCTGCTGGCCGCCCGACAGCGCCGCCGGATACTTGCCGGCCTGCGCGCGCAAACCGACGCGATTGAGCAGCGCGAGCGCGCGCGCCTCGGCTTCGTCGCGGCGCCGGCCCAGCACCTTGAGCTGGGCGAGCGCGATGTTGTCGAGCACGCTCATGTGCGGGAACAGCTCGAAGTGCTGGAACACCATGCCGATGCGCGCGCGCAGCGCCGACAGGCGCGTGCCGGCCGCGCCCACGCTGATGCCGTCGACCACCACCTGCCCGGACTGGAACGGCTCCAGCCCGTTCACGCACTTGATCAGCGTGCTCTTGCCCGAGCCCGACGGCCCGCAGACCACCACCACCTCGCCCTTGGCGACGCTGGCGGTGCAGGCGTCGAGCACCTGGAACGCGCCGTAGTGCTTGCCGAGCTGCCGGATCTCGATCATCGAAGCCTCCCTTGCGCTCAGCGTTTGCCGTCGAAATAGCCGGCGCGGATCGCGCTGCCGATCAGGTTCAGGATCAGGCGGCCGGCGGTGATGCAGGAGATCTGGTTGACGTCCTTCTCGGGCTGGATCTCGACGATGTCCATGCCGACCACGCGGCCCTTCTTCACCAGGCCGTGGATCAGCTTGCGCGCCTGCAGGAAGGTCACGCCGCCCGGCGCCGGGCCGGCCACGGCCGGCATCACGGAAGGGTCGAGCCCGTCGGCGTCGATCGTCAGGTAGTAGTTGCCGTTGTCGGGAATGCGCGCCAGCACGGCATCCATGCCGACGTCGTGCAGCTCGTAGGCGCTCACCAGCTCCGAGCCGTAGGCCTGCGCCGCGCGCAGTTCCTCGGGCCGCGCGCTGCCCTGCGCGCGCAGGCCGATCTGCACGATCTTCGCCACGTGCTTCATCTCCGAGGCGCGGCGGATCGGGCTCGACAGGCCCTCGCGCACGCCGTTCACCTCGTCGCGCCAGTCCAGGTGCGCATCGACATGCACCAGGGTGATCGGCCCCAGCGTATCGAAGGCGCGCAGCACCGGCGTGGTGATGCCGTGGTCGCCGCCCATCACGATCGGCAGCGCGCCGGCCGCGAGGATCTTGCGCACCGCGGCCTCGACGCGCTGGTAGTGGCTGCCCGGCGCGGCCAGGTCGGCGATCACGTCGCCGCAGTCGACGAAGCGGATGTCGTCGCGCTCCTGCAGCAGCGGGCCGTCGATATCGAAGTCGTAATGGCCGGGCGAGCGCACCACGCGGTCGGTGGCCTGGCGGATCGCGGCCGGCGCGTTGGTCTGGTCGTTGGTGAAGTCGGAGGCCGAATAGGCCGCGCCATAGGGCATGCCGAGCACGGCGATGTCGGCCACCAGATGGTCCAGGTCGAGGGCGAGTTCCGAGTACAGCAGGGTCTTGTGGCCGGTGCGCGGCGCGACCGTCAGGGCTTGCGTCATTTTCAGTATTCCTCTTTATGTGGATGATGCGATGAGCGCTTCGTCGGGAATGGAATCAGGCGTGGCGGTAGCGCGTCGCGGCGCGCTCGGCCCACTGCCCGGCGATGTCGAGCAGCACGCTGCACGACCAGTAGATCAGCGCCGTGGTGCCGAGCACCTCGACGTAGGCGAAGGTATCGGCGGTCAGCAGGTTGCTCTGGTAGGTCATCTCGGCCAGGCTCATCACCGAGAAGATCGAGCTGTCCTTGAACATCATGATGGTCAGGCTGGTGGTGGCCGGCGCGAGGAAGCCGAAGATCTGCGGCAGCACCACGTGGCGCTGCACCTGGAAGGCGTTCAGCCCCAGCGAGCGCGCGGCCTGCACCTGCCCGTGCGACAGGCTCGCCAGCGCGGCGCGCAGGATCTCGCAGAAGTAGCCGCCGGTATAGAAGGCGGTGGCGGCCACGCCGATCGCGAAGGCGGGCACCCGCAAGCCGAGCTTGGGCAGGCCGAAGAAGCTCAGGTAGACCAGGATCAGGAAGGGCACGTTGCGCACGATCTCGACATAGGCGAGCGAGAGCGCGCGCAGCAGGCGCGAGGGCATCGCGCGGCAATAGGCGGCCAGCGTGCCGGCCACGATGCCGAGCGGGATGCCGAGCACGCAGACCTGGGCCGTCACCTTCAGCCCTTCGAGCAGCGGCCCGATCGAGGCGGTGATGATGGAAACGTCAATGGACATGGGACAGCCTGCGTTCGAGCCCGCGCGAGGCGGACGAGACCAGGAACAGGATCGCGAAGTAGACCGCCGCCGCCGCGCTGAACACCTGCAGCGGCTGGTTGGTCTGCAAGGTGGCGTCGCGCGCCACCGTCGCGAGGTCGTGCACGGCGATGATCGACAGCAGCGAGGAGGCCTTCAGCAGCATGGTGAACTCGCTGGTCAGCGGCGGGATCGAGCGCAGGAACAACTGCGGGAACACGATGTGGCGCCACACCTGCACCGGGGACATGCCGAGCGCGCGGGCCGCAGGGATCTGTCCGCGGCCCAGCGAATGCAGCGCGCCGCGCAGGATCTCCGAGATGTAGGCGGCGGTGTTGAGCGCCAGCGCGAGGATCCCGGCCTGCAGGGGCGAGAGCGTGATGTCCAGCAGCGCGGGCAGCACGTAGTAGGCGACCAGCATCTGGATCAGCGCTGGCACGCCGCGGATCAGGCTCACGTAGGCGAGCACGCAGGCCGCCGCCACGCGCCCGCCGTGCTGGCGCGCGAGCAGCAGCAGCGCGCCGAGCACGATGCCGATCGCGAACGCGGCCACGCTCGCGATCACCGTGGTGGCCGCGCCGGCCGCCACGTCGTGCAGGAACGGCCCGAGCATGGCGCCGTCGAGGAAGGATGCCGATGCCATCGCGCGCGCCTCAGACCGCGCCTTCCGGCAGGTAGCCGCTGGTCGGCAGGTTCATGGTGTAGCCGAACCACTTCTTCTGCAGCTGGGCCAGTTGCCCGTTCTTCTCCAGCTCGCTCAGCGAGGCGTTGATGAAGTCGCGGATCTCCTTGTCCTGCGGATTGGCGACCCAGGCCAGCATCTTCGGCTCGCCGATCTTGCCGACCACGCGGAACTGCCCCGGCTCCTTCTTCATCAGCACCGCGACGATGTTCGACGGCATGATGCCGATGTCGAGCGTCTTGTTCTGCAGCGCCACCATCACGTCCGGATAGGCCTGGAACAGCTTGATGTCGGCATAGCCGGCGCCCTTCGCCTTCAACTGCGTATCGAAGGCCTGCGCGATCGGCTGCGAGGACGAGCCCATCTGGGTGCCGACGATCTTGCCGCCCGCGTCCTCGGGCTTGCCGACCGCCGTGTCGCCCGCGCGCACCACCAGCACCGTGTCGACCACGCCCACCGGCTGGGAGAAGGCGAAGCGGCGCGCGCGCTCCGGATTGATGCCGACGCTGGTGGCGAC
Source organism: Burkholderia sp. Cy-637 (assembly GCF_011753175.1). Lineage (NCBI taxonomy): Bacteria > Pseudomonadati > Pseudomonadota > Betaproteobacteria > Burkholderiales > Burkholderiaceae > Burkholderia > Burkholderia sp. Cy-637. The sequence continues at coordinate 16,915 of NZ_VWWC01000016.1, forward strand.
GAAATCGAACTTGTGCGTCATCAGGCCCGGCAGCAGGCCCTGGAACGGCAGGTTCATCTGGTTCAGCTTCACGCCGAGCTTGCCCGCCATGTATTCGAGGATGTCGTGGCCGTAGCCGGTCACCTTGCCGTTCTCGACGAATTCGAAAGGTTCGTAGGCCGCCTCGGTGCCCACCGTCAGCACGCCGCGCTTGCGGATGTCGGCCAGCGTGCCGCCCTCCGCGAAGGCGATCGACGGCGCGGCCAGCGCGAGCGTGGCGCTGCCCGTCAGGGCAAGGAATTGACGTCGGTTCAGCGGTCTCATGGCGGTGCTTCCTGGTAGCGGTGGGGGGTGGTTGAAGGCCAATGTAGACACGCCAAATAGTTTTGGAAATTCATTTTTTTATTGATATGGTTTCGGAAACCGAAACTTTCGCGGGGCGCGATCGATGAAGAAAATGGACCTCGACGAGCGCGACCTGCGCTCGTTGCGCGTGTTCTGCGCGGCCGCGCAGGCCAGCGGTTTCGCCGCGGCCGAGCGCGTGCTGGCGATGTCCAAGGCCTCGATCAGCCGGCACATCAACGAGGTGGAGGCGCGCCTGGGCATCAAGCTCTGCGAGCGCGGGCCGGGCGGCTTTCAATTGACCGAGGGCGGCGAGGTGGCGCTGCGCGTGGCCTCGGAAGCGCTGGAGGCGCTGGAGCGCATCAAGCCCGAGGTGGACGCGGTGCGCGGCGTGCTGTCGGGGCCGCTGCAGTTGGGGATGTCGGAGCATGTGCTGAGCCACGAGGGCTGCCGCGTGCCGCAGGCGCTGGCCGAGCTGCACCGGATCGCGCCGCTGGTGCGCCCCTCGCTGTCGGTGATGACCTATCGCGATCTCAGCGCCGCGCTGATCGAGCGCCGCGTGCAGGTCGCGATCCGCGGCGCCTACAAGCGCGCGGCCGGGTTTCGCCACTATCCGCTGTTCGAGGAAACCCATCGCGTGTTCTACCGGCCCGACGTGGCCGGCGAGTTGCGCGCGGCCGGCGATACGCGCCGGCTACCGCTGGTCTATCGCTCGCATCCGTTCGTGGAGGACGCGCTGTCGAGCCAGGGGTTCGCGCAGGGGCCGGAAGTCGTCGGCCTGGAGGCCGTGGCGATGATGGTGGCCACCGGCCATTGCGTCGGGCTGCTGCCCGAGCAACTGGTGGCGCGGCTCGCGCCGCGCTACCGCTTCGAGGTGCTGCCCGATTCGCCGGCCTATTCGGTGTCGTTCTGCGCGATCGTCGAGGAGGCGCGGCCGGTCACGCGCAGCGTCGAGGCGTTCCTGAACCTGCTGCTGGAAACGCATCGGCCTTGAAATCGGCCTTGAAGTCAGCCTTGAAACGAGCCTCGAAGGGCGGCACGGCCTTGCACCGTGCCGCCGCGCGGCGGCGTGCTGCTCAGGCGCTCGCCACCGGCATGCGCGCCTGCAGCGGCACCGAGAGATCCTCGAGCTGCTCGCGCGTGAGCGTGACGTCGGCGGCCAGCAGCGCACGGCCCTGCACGTAGTCCTTGGTAGCGTTCACGGCGTCGAGCGCGATCAGGCGGCCGCCTCGCAGGTAGAGCACCAGGAACGAGCGCGCGGCCAGCTCGCCACGCACCGCCACCTCGTCATAGCCGTCGGGAATCCCGGCCATCTGGATGCGCAGGTCGTACTGGGTCGACCAGAACCAGGGCACGCCCGGCTTCGGCGAGGGTTTGCCGGTGATCGAGGCGGCCACGATCTGCGCATGTTCGAGCGCGCTCGGCACGCTCTCGATGCGCAGCGCGGCGCCGGCCACCAGCGGATGCGCGCGACGCGCGCAATCGCCGATCGCGTAGACGTCGGGCAGCGTGGTGCGGCACTGCGAATCGACATCGACGCCGTTGCCGCCCTGCGCACCCGCATCGAGCAGCCGTTGCGCGGTCGGCACGATACCGATGCCGGCGATCACCAGGTCGGCCGCGATCGAACGGCCATCGGCCAGCTCGACCGCGCTGACGCGCCCGTCCTGCCCCTTCAGCGCGGCGACCTGCGCGCCCGTGACGATCTCCACGCCGCGCGCGCGATGCTCGCCCTCGATGAAGGCCGACAGCGGCTCGCCGGCCACCCGCGCGAGCAGGCGGTCCTGCGCTTCCACCACGGTCACGCGCACGCCGCCGAGCTTGGTCAGCGAGGCGGCCGCCTCCAGGCCGACGTAACCGCCGCCGACGATCACGACATGCTCGCGCCCGGCCAGGTCGGCCTTCAGTGCATCGATATCGTGCTTGGCGCGGATCACGTGCACGCCCGCCAGCGTCGCGCCTTCGCAGGCGAGCCGGCGCGGCGCGCCGCCCGCGGCCCACACCAGCTTGCCGTATTGCAGCGTGGCGCCGTCGGCCAGGCGCACGCGATGCGCCTCGGGCTCGATCGCCTCGACGCGATGCGCGAGCCGCACCTCGATGCCGCGTTCGAGCCAGGCCTCGGCGGTGCGAAAGCGGATCTGCTCGCCGCCGCGATCGCCGGTGAAATAGTCCTTGGTCAGCGGCGGACGCTCGTAAGGCAGCTCGGTTTCGTCGGACAACAGCATCACGCTGCCTTCGAAACCGGCCTTGCGCAGCTCCATCGCGCAATTGGCGCCGGCATGTCCGGCACCGACGATCAATACATCCACTACGTCCATCTGGCGTTCCTCTATTTTGTTATCCGGTCGATGCCGCGCGGGCGGCGCCGGAATGGGCCGGCGGCGTTTGAAACGCGCCGTCGCGTGCAGGGCGGCCCGCGTGATCGCGAGCCCTGGAGAATCGGCGTCCGTGAGTATCGCCGTTCATTGCGCGCGCGGCAACGCCCGGGCCGATGATTTCGCGCCGTGCCCTGGTCGGCCGATCGACACCGCGGGCTCGACGTCCGGCCATCCCGGCGCATGCGGTCTTCTCGGCTATCGCAGGCTGGTCCGCCATCAGCGGCGAGGCCGCCGAGCGCCGCTAGCCAGCCGATCAAGCCTCGCGATCGATCGCCAGGCCCAGCGCATCCGCCAGTTCCTTCGCACTCCGCACCACCCGCGCCTCGCGCGGATAGGCGCGCGCATCGCTCGCGGCATCGAGCCAGGCCAGCACGCGCATGCCGGCGGCCACGCCCGCCTGCGCCCCGAGCGGGCTGTCCTCGACCACCACCGCCTCGGCGGCGCTCACGCCGAGCCGCGCGGCAGCGAGCCGATAGCCGTCGGGCGCGGGCTTGCCGGCCGCCACGTCGTGCGCGCTGATCGATACCGTCAGCCAGGCATCCAGGCCGAGCGCGCCGATGCCGGCGTCGAGCGTGCCGCGCCCCGCGTTCGACACCACGGCCTGGCGCAAGCCCGCGCGCTGGGCGGCACGGCACAGCGCGAGCGCGCCCTCGCGTGCGCGCAAGGTTCCGAGGCTCGCGGCGAAGGTATCGGCGCGCAGTTGCGACCACCGCGCGAAATCGAATGCCTGCCCGTAGCGCTCGACGCAGAAGCGGTAGGCATCGCGCCCGGTCATGCCGACGGTCAGCGCATGGAGCGCCTCGTCGGCCTGCACGCCGAAGTGATGCAAGGCAGCCGCCAGCGAGGCGAAATGCAGCGGCTCGCTATCGGCGAGCGTGCCGTCCATGTCCCAGAGGATCGCCCGGCAAGCGGGCTCGGAAGAGGATCGGTCGAGCTTGCCGCTCGCGTCGGCGGCATGGAACGAATTGCCGGTGTCGGTGGAATCGGAGGCGGGCATGAGAGCAGCGGAATTGAATACGGAATCGGCCATGAAGGCCTCGATTGTAAATCGGAGCAGGCTTCACTCCGCACCGGCGCGATACGAATCCCGCATCGATCGCGAGCATCGTCGATGCTTGGCGACGCAATCATTTTGTCGCTCGCATAAGCCACGCGCAGCGCCTATTGTGCTGAGACCGATGCGCATGTCCGGCCATCCGGCGACGCATGCGAAATGATCGCGATCAGGGCCCGCGAATTCATCGCGACGTCATCGAGGCTTCGTTACCGTAGTCGCCGACATCGCGTCGCGCGCCTCGGCATCGGTGCGATGTCCGTTCGACATTCCATTCCTGAGGGGGAATCCAGATTGAAAAAAATCCTGATCGGCCTGGCACTGGCCGCCGCTTCGATGTCCGCTTCCCTGACCGCCTCGGCGGCTGATCTCTGCCAGGGCGGCTCGCTGCTCACCGGCACCGTGTTGAGCGCGCCCGTGTTCGTGTCGGGCTCGCAGCGCCAGGGCATCTATCTCTCGCACACGCACGTGAACCTGCGCGGCACCGACGGCCGGACCTACGACGTGGCGATGGACAACGTGTTCGCGAACGGCTACCGCCGCAACCAGAAGAGCGTGCCCGATCCGCTGACGCAGATCCGCGTCGGCGACCAGCTCGAGCTGTGCGGCCAGCTCTATACCGGCGGCGACGTCGGCATCCACTGGGTGCACACCAACTGCGGCGACACGCCGACGCCCGACGAGCCGAACGGCTGGGTGAAGGATCTCTCGCAGCCGGCGCTCGGCAACAACCTCGAGAGCAACGAAACCTACTGCTATCTCTGGTAAGCAGGCCGCCGCCATGAGCACACGACGAGCACGCCGCCTGGGAACGCCGGCGATCATGCTGGCGGCGCTCGCGCTGGTGCTCGCCTGGTGCTTCGCGCGCGGCGGCAAGCCGGTGGGAAGTCCGGCGCCGGTCAGCGCGCCGGTGGCCTCGAAGCTCGGGAGCACCGGCGCCTCGAGCTTCTCGAATCCCGAGGCGCCGGCCGGGCGCGCCGCCGTCGACGACGCGGGCGCGCAACTGGTGGGCAGCAGCGGGCGCCTGGTCGATCTCGGCGGCAAGACCGTCGCGCAATATGTGGACCAGTACGCGGGCGCGGCCCGGCGCGGCGACGCCGATGCGGCCTGGCATGTGTACCTGGCCGAATCGGTCTGCGCCGAGGCGGCCACGCGGCAGCCGGCAGACAACGCGGCTGCATCGGACTCCCGAGCATCGGCGAGCCGCGAGGCGCGGCTTTGCGCGAACGTCAGCGCCGCGCAGGTCGACGAACGCCTGCAGTTCCTGGCCCAGGCCGCCCGCGCCGGGCGCGGCGACGCGCAAGTCGACTACTTCATCGAAGGGCCGTTCGGCCAGGGCAGCGCCGCGCTCGGCGACAACGCCGACGACCCGCGCGTGCGTCAATGGCGCGGCGAGGCACGCGAGCACCTGCGCGATGCCGCCGGCAATTGCGATCCGCTGGCCGCCGGGCTGCTGGCCAGCGCCTATGGCAGCGGCCAGTTCGGCGCGCAGGATCCGGCGACCTCGATCGCCTATGCCCTGCTCGCCGCGTCGGCCGGCAACGGCAAGTGGCCGCGCGAGCGGCTCGCGGCGCGTTTCGGCGCCACGCTGTCGGCGGCCGATTTCGCCGCCGCCTACGACCAGGGCATGCAGCAGGCCCGGCAAGCCTGCCCGAAAGCCGGTTGATCGCCGTCAGCCTTCAAAAACCTTTCAATAAGTCAAGCCAGCTTCCGTGCCAGCGTCGCGAAACGTGCACACGCGGCGAAACGCCCCTTGCATTCCCTAATTACTACAAATTCAAACAACAATCTCGCCTTCCGTTGCGAGGGCGATCCCGCATCGCAACAACATAAATAATCCAATTAAAAACAAGCACTTATTATTTATCAGACGGAATTGGATGCTGCACCCACGTCGTTGTCGTTTTTTCACACAGACGCGACATATCAGGGAAATCCATTATCATGACGCCCGTAACTCCACCAAGAACGATCGTGAACCCCGTCGCCTCTCTCGCCGCACCCGTTTCGCTGGACCTGCCCGGTCCCGGCCCCATCATCAAGATGCCCTACGTCCAGACGGGCGAAGGCGATCTCGTCGTGTTCGTGCACGGCTCGCTCTGCGACTTCCGCTTCTGGCAGCCGCAACTGTCGGGCCTCGCCCCGCAGTTCGCCTGCCTCGCGCCGAGCCTCACGCACTACTGGCCGGCCGAGCCGTCCGAGGCGCTGCCCACCTTCAGCTGGAGCACCCACGCCGACCAGCTCGGCGCCTTCGTGCGCCAGCTCGGCGCCGGCCCGGTGCACCTGGTCGGGCATTCGCGCGGCGGCTGCGTGGCCTTCTACATGGCGCATCGCTACCCGGAACTGGTGCGCTCGCTGACGCTGTGCGATCCGGGCGGCTCGCTGAGCGGCGTGCCGAACCTGGCCGCGCCCACCGCCTCGCTGGAAACCAAGCGCCTGCGCACGCGCGCCGTGACGCTGATCGCCAATGGCGAGGTGGCCGCCGGCCTGGAGCTGTTCGTCGATTCCGTGAGCCGTCCCGGCACCTGGCAGAAGAGCACGCCGGGCTTCCGCACCATGGCCACCGACAACGCCCGCACCCTGTCGATGCAGTTGCGCGACCCGCTGCCGGCCTACTCGGCCGAGCTGGCCGGCGGCATCGCCTGCCCGACCCTGCTGATCGACGGCGAGAAGAGCCCGGCGATGTTCCGCGAGAACGTCGGCGCGCTGGCCGACTGGATCCCGAATGCCTCGCGCGTGACCATCGAGGGTGCCTCGCACGGCATGAACCTCGCGCGCCCGAGCGCCTTCAACCGCCACCTGACGGCATTTCTCAAGGGCGCCTAAGCATCGCCCGGCCGGCGGCGCGGCACGATTCCCGCGCCGCCGGCTTTCAACTTCCCCAGCACCGCGCGCAAGCGCCTGCCGCGCGATAGAATCGGCGACGATTCCCGTTCGCCCCTTCGCGGCACCGCCCATGCGTATCCTCGTCATCGAAGACGATCCCGACATCCTCGCCAATATCTCCGGCCACCTCGGCAATCGCGGCTACATCGTCGATTGCGCGTTCGACGGCCAGCAGGGTTATGCGCTCGCCACCGCGCACGAATTCGACCTGATCGTGCTCGACCTGATGCTGCCCCGGCTCGACGGCTACAGCCTGTGCCGCAAGCTGCGCGAGGAGGCGCGGCTGGAGACGCCGCTCATCATGGTGACCGCGCGCGACACGCTCGACGATCGCCTGCAGGGCTTCGACGCCGGCGCCGACGACTACCTCGTCAAGCCCTTCGCGCTGGCCGAGCTGGCCGCGCGCGTGAAGGCGCTGCTGCACCGCTCGCGCCGCCCGGCCGCGCGCACGCTGCAGGTGGCCGACCTGGTCTACGACACCGAAACGCGCGCGCTGACGCGCGCCGGCGACACGCTGCGGCTGCCGCCCGCGCCGCTCAAGCTGCTGCAGATCCTGATGCAGGCGAGCCCCGCCGTGGTCCATCGCGCGCGGCTGGAGGAAGCGCTGTGGCTCGATTCGCCGCCCGACAGCGACAGCCTGCGCACCCACGTCCACCTGATCCGCCAGGTGATCGACAAGCCCTACGCGGTGCCGCTCCTGCGCACCGTGCACGGCATCGGCTACCAGTTGCAGGACCCGCAGCGTGCGCAAGCCTAGGCGCACGCTGGCGCGCCAGCTGCTGCTCACCTACGTGCTGCTCGCGGCGGTGGTGGGCACCCTGCTCTCGCTCGCCTCGCTGTGGACCATCGACACGCTGGAGGTGCACCTGCAGCGCATCGACATGGGCATGGCCGTCAAGCGGATCCGCGACGAATACCTGAGCGGCCGCGACGTGGGCCGCGAGGACCGCTTCTTCCACGGCGCGCCGGGCAGCGACGCGTTTCCGCCCTGGCTGCGCGCGCTGCCGCTCGGCTTCAGCAAGATCGAGCACGAGGGCCGCGAATGGCATGCGATGGTCGACGACCAGGACCAGGTGCGCTACCTGCTGCTGCGCGACTACACCGAGTTCGAGCAGCGCCAGCAGCATTCGCACTGGATCGCGGTGGCCAGCATGGCCGGCGCGCTGATCCTCGCCTTCCTGCTGGGCGGCGTCACCACGCGGCGCTTCGTCGGGCCGCTGCTGCGGCTGGCCGCGCAGGTCGGCGAGCGCCCCGCGCTGCCGCCGCAGACGCGCCTCGCGCACGAATACCCCGACAACGAGATCGGCCAGTTGGCGGCCGCCTTCGACGAGACCTACAACCAGCTCGAGGCGGCCCTGCAGCGCGAACGGCTGTTTACGGCCGACGTGGGCCACGAGCTGCGCACGCCGCTGATGGTGATCTCGAGCTCGGCCGAGCTGCTGCTCGACGATCCGGCATTGGCCGAGGCGCAGCGCGCGCGCCTGCAACGCATGCAGGGCGCGGCCCGGGAAATCGACCAGCAACTGGCGGCCTATCTGATGCTTTCGCGCGGCGCCGGCGACACGCACGGCTTCGCGCATGCCGAGGCGATCGGCGTGGCGCGCGACGAGACGCAGCGCTGGCAGGCGCGCGCCGCGCAACTCGGCTTCGCGCTGGAACTGGCGATCGACGAGCCGGAGGTGCCGGCCGCGCCGCGTTATCCGTCTGCACTGCTGCGCATCGTGCTGTCGAACCTGATCCGCAATGCCCTGCAGCATGCCGGCGGCGGCACGCGGATCCGCGTGCGCGCCGCCGCGCGCTCGCTGGAAGTCGAGGACGACGGCCCGGGCATCGCGCCCGAGGCGCAGGCCGCCATGTTCGCCCCCTTCGTGCAAGGCACCAACGCCGGCGCCGACAATCTCGGCCTCGGCCTGTCGCTGGTGCAGCGGATCTGCCAGCACCAGGGCTGGCGCGTGACGCTCGATTCGGCGCCGGGGCGAGGCTGCCGGTTCCGCATCGACCTGCGCGACGAGCCGGCCGCGCCGGGCGCCTCGAACCACGCCTGACAGCGCGTGCAAGGTCCGGTGCCCCGCCCGCGGCTCAGCTATCGGCCCACATCCGCAGCAGGTTGTGATAACTGCCCGTCAGTTGCAGCAGCGAGGCCTCGTCCGCGCCCTGCTGCGTGAGCCGCTGGATCGCCACATCCATCTCCAGCAGCAGGCTGCGCTGCGCATCCTCGCGCACCAGGCTCTCGACCCAGAAGAACGAGGCGAGCCGCTCGCCGCGCGTGACGGGCGCCACGCGATGCAGGCTCGAACCCGGGTAGAGCACCAGGTTGCCGGCCGCGAGCTTGACGGCATGCTCGCCGAAGGTGTCGCGCACCACCAGCTCGCCGCCCTCGTAGCTGTCGGGCTCGCTCAGGAACAGCGTGGCCGACAGGTCGGTGCGCACGCGCTCGCGCGATTCGCGGATGCCGCGCACGGCATTGTCCACATGGAAGCCGAAGGCCTCGCCGCCCGCGTAGCAGTTGAACAGCGGCGGATAGATCTTCCTGGGCAGCGCGGCCGACATGAACACCGCATGCTGCGCGAGGCGCCGGATGATCTCGTCGCCGATCTCGCGCGCCAGCGGGTCGTCGCCGGCCAGTTGCCGGTTGTCCTTCACGCGCTGCGACTGCGCGCCGGCCGTGACGCGGCCGTCCACCCATTCGGCCGCGCGCAGCCGCGCCGCGATCGCCCTCGCTTCCTCCGGGCTGAACACGCCCGGTACCTCGACCATCATGCTCATCCTCCTTGCTGGTTCGACACGGCGGCCACGCCCTGGGGGCGGGGCCGCCCGTCATTGACTCGGCGACGCGCCGCTCAGAACTTCAGGTCGGCGGTCAGGATCACGGTGCGGCCCGCGCCGGGCACGCCGTAGATCTGGTAGCCGTCGAGCGAGGCGCCGATCGCCGAGTAGTAGAACTTGTTGAACAGGTTCTGCACGTTCAGGCTCAGCGTCAGGTGCTTGTCCACCTCGTAGCGCGCGGCCAGCGAATGCAGCCAGAAGGCCGGCGCCTTCTCGTTGTCGGCCACGTACACGGGGTGCTTGCCGTTCGGGCCGTTCACCGTGCTGCTGTTGTTGTTCTGGCCACCCACGTAGGCGTTGTCGGTGTAACGGCGCGTGCCGACGTACTGCACGCCGTAGCTCAGCGCGAGCTTCGGCGTGAGCTGGTACGAGGTCCACAGGTTGAAGGTGGCGTTCGGCACGTTGCCGGGCCGCGCGCCCGCGTTGGCGCCCTTGGTGATGCGCCCGCGCATGCCGGCGAAACCGGCGAAGGCCGTCCATTTCTCGGTCAGGTTGCCCGACAGGCCCAACTCGATGCCGTCCACGCGCTTGGGCGGCAGCTCGCGCACCACCGTGGTGGTGCTGTCGCCGTAATCCCAGGAATCGCTCAGCTCGGTGCGGAACAGCGCGCCCGTCAGCGACAGGCGCCGCTCGAACAGGTCCCACTTGGTGCCGACTTCCCAGGTCTTGGCGGTGGCGGGCTTCACGCTCTGGCTGGTGGTGTCGCCGTAGATCACGTTGTTGGTGGTGCCGCCCACCGCCGAGGGCTGGGTCGCCTGGCTGTAGGAGGCATACAGGCTGCCGTAGGGCACCGGCTTGTAGGTCAGGCCGGCGCGGCCGCTCCAGGCGCCGTCGTTGCTGCGCTGGATCGTGTGCGCCCCCGCCGCGCCGTTCACCTGCCTGACCGAGAAGCGGTCGTAGCGGATCGCGCCGTCGACGATCCACTTGGGCGTCAGCGTGACGGTGTCGCGCAGGTAGACGCCGCCGTCGTTGACGGCCGCGTAGTCGCCGGCGCCGCCTTCCAGGGTCGGCACCGAGCCCATGCTGGTGCCGTAGGGGTTGGCCAGCGACATCACCGGATTGAAGGCGGGGCCGTCCACCACGCTGGTCAAGTCGCCGTAACGCTCGTGATAGAACTCGGCGCCGGCCACCACGTCGTGGTGCACGTGGCCGGTGTCGAACGCGAGATTCAGGTTGGTCTCGTTGGCGAGGATGTCGTAACGCTTGGCAGTCCCGAAGTTGTTGCCGCGCAGGACCGCCTGGCCGCCGGCGATCGGGGCCGGCGCGAAGCCGCTGTATGAGAGCACGCCCGAGCCGCTGGTGATCAACGGCCCGCTGCCGACGTAGCCGAGCGAGGTGCCGGCCGTGCTGTTGAAGCGCGCCGGCGAGAGCACGGTCACGCGGTCGGTCTGCTCCCAGCGCGTGATGTTGGACAGGTGCACGTTGTCGTTGACGTCGTGCGCGACCTTCACCGTCACGCGGTTGGTCTCGGTGCGATCGGTGTAGAGGTTCGGGTCGCCGTACCAGGCGTTGCGCGCCACGCCCGGCATCGGCGCGCCGCCGGTGCCGCGCTGGATCGGGATGCCGCCGTCGGGCACGTTGTCGTCGTGCTGGTGCAGGTAGTCGATCGTCACCGTGGTGGGCGTGCCCAGGCCCATCGCCAGCGAGCCGGCCACGCCCCAGCGGTCGTAGTTGGTGACCGCGCGGCCGTCCACGTCGTTGGCGTGGCGCATCAGGTTCAGGCGCAGCGCGGTGTTGTCGCCCAGCTGCTTGTTGAGATCGGCCGTCACGCGGCGGTAGCTCGCGCTGCCCAGCGAACCCTGCAGGTGGTAGGCATCGCCCAGGTGCGCTTCCTTGGTCACCAGGTTGACGCTGCCGCCCGGCGCCGCCACGCCCGACTCGATGGTGCCGGTGCCCTTGAAGACCTCCACGCTCTCGGTGTCGAAGGTGTCCATGCGGCTCGCCAGCCCGGCATCGCGGATGCCGTCGACGGTGAAGCTCTGCTCGGACGAGAAGCCGCGAATCGTGAACATGTCGCCCCAGCCAAGGTTGCCCTCGCCCGAGGTGAAGGTGATGCCGGGCACGTTGCGCAGGATGTCCTGCAGGCTCTGCGCCTGCTGCTCGTCGAGCACCTTCTTCGGGATCACCGAGACGCTCTGCGCCATGTCGAGGATCGGCTGCGTGAACTGCTCCGAGTGGACGAACTCGGCCTGGTAGGCGGAGCGCCCGCCGTGGATCGTCATGGCCGGCAGCGCGGCGGCGGCCTGGCTGGTGCCCTTGGCGGTGGCTTGGGAGGTGGCTTGGGCGGTGGTTTGGGCGCCGCCCTGGGCGGCCGTGGTTGGGGCGACGGCCTGGGTCGTCGCCCCGGCGGTGCCCGGCGTCGCGGCCGCTTGCGCCGCCGCCCCGTTCGTGCCGGCTGCGGCTCGTGCCTGCGACGGCGCCGGCGGCTCCGTTCGCGTCTGTGCCTGCGCACCCGACATCATGGCGATGCCGAGCGTGGTACCCAGCAGCCCGCTCAACAAGCCCGACGGCCGGCCACGCCTTCCCCGATACGACAACATGCTGATCCTTACGCGTAAATGAAAATGATTGTTGTTTGCGATTCGGATTCTAGGGAGGCGGATGTCAAGGAACTGTTAAGGTCGGCCGCGCGCCGGCGGCCCGGCCGGCGGCGCGCGGCCTTCGGGCAGTCTTCATCCGGCTTTCAGGCGGCTATCGGTTTCGGCTCGCGGGCCGCGCATTCGCCCGCGGCGAGGACCGGCGCGGCCCGCTCGGCTGTAATGCCCTGGCCTGTCTATCCCAAGGAGGAATCATGGCAACCGCAATCAGCGGCAAGATCGATATCTCGGCACTGGCCTCGGCCATCGAGGAAAAGAAGGGCGGCGGCGCGCTGCCCAAGGATGCCGGCATGCAGGCGCTCGGCGCCCTGATGCAGGGCCTGGGCAAGGGCATCGCGGAAAAGGGCAGCCCGCTGCCCAAGGACGCCTCGCTGGCCGACCTGTTCTCGAAGATGCCTCCGGGCTCGTTCCACAAGGCCTGAGCAGGCCCATTCGAGCCGCCTCGCGCGGCTCCTTCCCGACATGACCGATCCCAGCACGATCCACGACGCCTGGCAGGCGGCGCGCCAGCAAGGGCGCGAGGCCGAAGCCGAGGCGCTGCTGCAGCAGTTGCACGCCGAGGCGCCGGCCTCGCGCGAATCGCTGACGCTGAGGCTGTCCGCCTGCATCGAGCGCGGCGACTACCTCGACGCGCTGCATCTCGCGAGCAGCGCCGAAGGCGAGCGCTTTCCGGAACTGAAGGCGCTCGCGCTCTACTTCCTCGACGATCCGCTCTGGCGCGGCATCGCCCAGGGGCTCGCCGACGACGCGAATCCCCACGTCGCCACGGCGATGCGCAAGCTGCTGGAGGAGGCGCCGGCCGGCGCCTGAAGACAGGCCGCCGGCGCATGCCGGCGGCAAGAGGCGAGCGCGCTCAGGCGGTGCCGAGCATCCACTTCGCGAAGCCGTGGCGCCCGCTCAGGTTGAGCTTGATCCCGGCGCGCCGGAAGTAGGTGGCGGCGGTGCTCTCGCGCACGCTGAGCTGGCGCGCGATCGCGGGCAGGGTATTGCCCAGCAGGTGGGCGAGACAGACTTCGTACTCGCGGCTCGACAGCGTCACGCCGAGCCGGCTCAACCGCTCGTCGAAGCTGCGCTGCACCTGGGCGGTCTGGCTCTCGACCGGAGCGGCCGGCGCGGCCTCGCGCTTGGGCTTCTGGGTCTTCTTGCGTGCATGGTGGCCGACCGCCGGCAGGATCGCGTCGGACAACTGCTTGAGCGCGGACAGCTCCTGCAGCGAGAAATCCAGCGAACGCCGCGACGAGCGATACAGGGAGATCACATGCCGGCGGTTCTCCTCGTGATAGAGCAGGATGCACTGGCACACCCTGTCGCCGGAATCCTCGGCCTCGCCCGGCACGGCCCGCGGCCTCAGGTGAATCAGTTGGGAATCCTCCGCATTGACGATCTTGCCGAAGATCGACGAATCGGGCGCCTCGTCACGCCCCATGCTCACGCTCCTGCCGATGCCGTTCAGATTGTTGTCCGCGCCCCAGCTGCCGAGGCGCTGCACCGCTGTCACCGTCTTGTTCCTGTCGTCGAGAATCCAGTTGCTTGCCTCGGTCACGTCGACCGGCACGTAGTCATTGATCAGGCTGTGGATCCCTGCCATGAAGTTTTCGGTCCCGCTATCGGTGATCACCTGCCCAATCTTTGCAAAAAAATTGTCCACTTCTCACGCTCCTCGGAAACTGCATCAACGCACCCGCTTCTTTGACTTGTCTCGCCGGCGGGAAGCACGTCCGGATCGGCGCGACAACGTTTGCGCGTTGATCCGGCCCGCCTCCCGCGAGTCGATATCCCGCTGGCGAGACTGCATGCCGAGCCGATGTGGAAACCGCCATCGAAATGGTGTTCCGGTTCCCGCCGTGAAGCTCTCTCTTCACGCACCGCGTCGGCTGGGCACATCATAAGGTGCCCGACATAATCGACACCATTGAAATTTTTTATCTTTCGAATTGATTATTGCTATAAAACAATCAATCCCTGCCATACCGACCAGTCACAATCCCCGGAAAACGTAATAACAAAATAATTCCGTAATTCCGGCATATTGCCTGATCGCGGCCATCTCGATACGTCTCGTCGTGAGTCAGGCGGGGACGAAAATCGCGTGGCCGACAAAAAGCACCTATATTCCTTGCCGCACGAGGAATTTCACCGATCTTTCGAGCTCGTCGACGAAATGACGGTCAGCGAAAAAACCAGCAGTCGTCGTCAGAGGTCCGATGATTGAAAGCAAATTGAAATAACTTATATCTGGAATTGAATCCTGATCGCCGTCAAACCAGGCAGCCCGGTTTCAATCCTCAGTAATTCTAAACTCGCTAAATAACAAAATAAGCGGCAATAAAAACCGCCGCGCTTCAACCCGGTAAATTCGATAACACGGCGCATCGGCTCAAGGTCGCCGGCCGGCGCATCATGGTGTGGACGATGGCATAACCGATCGCGGACGCGATCAGGGACGCGAAGGGGCCGGCGGCGCCGGGCCGCCCGGGCGGCCTTCCGGCTACTCGGCCGCCGCGGTCGTCATAGCGCTGCAAGGGCGAGGCGAAGGCCCGCGCGAGCGTCACGCCGAACTGCTTGCCGACCGATTCGACGGCATGCCACCAGAACATCGGGACATAAAGGGCATCGCCGGGCTCGACCAGCACGCGATAAGGGCGGATCTGCGCGAACTCCGCGTGGCGCCGCAGATCGGCATCGAGCAGGCAGCCGGGCTCGTGGGCCGGCTGCGGCAGCGCCCGCCACGAGATGTCCTCGGGAGGCAGGATCAGCATCTCCTTGGCGCCCACCACCTGGGTCAGCAGCATCTCGTCGGCCGCTAGCAGGTACCAGTCGGAGCACGAGCCCCGATACAGGCTGGCGCGATACGGCGGGTTGGCGCGCGGCCGCCCGGCGCGGGCCAGGAAGGTATGACGCCCGATGTCCTGGCGCAGGTCGGCCAGCGAGGCGCCCTCGCCGAACTCGCAGCCCTCGACCACGAACTGCGCGTCGGTGTGCTTCATCCGCTCCAGGATCTCGTGGAGCGACATGCCCTCGGCCTCGCCCGCCGGCGCCTCGTCGGGCCGCCGCAGGTAGCGGCGCATCTCGAAGCGGCGATCGTTCGAGCCGCGCTTGAAGTAATCGGGATCGCGCCACCGGTCGAGCGCGGACCAGCCGAGCGCGGCGCCGCGCAGGCGGCAGGGGCGGTTGCGTATCACGTAGTGCCGGAAGAAATCCTCCTGCGTCAGTTCGCTGGCATCCAGCGAATCGATCTCCCGGGTCTGCTCGTAGCCGGACCCGCCCGCGAGGCCTTGCGGATCCTCGAACGGCCCGACCCGAACGTAACTCCGCTCTGTCATGACAAGTTCCTGGTAGCGGCCCGTCGGGACGCGCCTTCGCGGTGCAACTCGATGCGCGCGGCTCGCACGGACCCGGTGATCGGCGATTCCATCGACAGTCAAGCTTGCTCGCCCGGTCCGAGAGCAACCGGTCGCGCCAGGCATTGGACCATCGAAGCAGCGAATCGTCTGTCATGACAAACCGTGACAGCGAAGCCCGCCCCGCGGCCCCGGGGCGGGCGTGTCCCCGGTTGCCACGGCACACGTGATCGATGTCCCTCATTCCTCGTACAGACACTCGCGAGGGCCGATGCTCTAATCGCCAGGCAAAAGCTGCAAGAGCCGTCTTGCATGCCCCCGGCTCCACGATGCGCCGGTTTCCAACCCTCCTCTCGTCTGGCATCCAACCGCACATGGACACTCTCGACTATCTGCAACGCGTGGAATCGAACGCGAGAACCTACGCCAACACCTTCCGCAAGATGTTCGTGCGCGCGCAAGGCTCCCGCATCTACGACGCCGACGGGAAGGCCTACCTCGATTGCCTGGCGAACGCCGGCACGCTCGGCCTGGGTCACAACCATCCCGAGGTCAAGGAAGCGGTGCTGCAATACCTCGATTCGCAGCAATTGCAGCAGGCCCTCGATCTCGCCACGCCGGCCAAGCTCGCCTTCGTCGAGACGCTGATCTCGCAGCTGCCGGTCGGCATGCGCGAATCGAGCAAGATCCAGTTCTGCGGACCGAGCGGCTCGGACGCGGTGGAAGCCGCCATCAAGCTCGCCAGGCACCATACCGGCCGCTCCAGCATCATGGCCTTCCATGGCGCCTACCACGGCATGACGGCCGGCTCGCTGGCCGCGATGGGCAACCTCAATGCCAAGCGCGCGCCCGGCATGGCCACCTCGGGCGTGCATTTCCTGCCCTATCCGTATCGCTTCCGCTGCCCGTTCGGCACCGACGGCTCGTCGACCGACACGCTGTCGATCAACTACATCGACAACGTGCTGTCCGATCCGGAAAGCGGCATCGCCAAGCCCGCCGCGATCATCGTCGAGGCCGTGCAGGGCGAGGGCGGCTGCATCCCCGCCTCGGTGGAATGGCTGCGCGCGCTGCGCGAGCTGACCATCAGGCACGACGTGCCGCTGATCGTCGACGAGGTGCAGACGGGCCTGGGCCGCACCGGCAAGATGTTCGCGATCGACCACGCCGGCATCATCCCCGACGCGATCGTGCTCTCGAAGATGCTCGGCGGCGGCTACCCGCTCGCGGTGGTGGTCTACAACAAGGCGCTCGACACCTGGAAGTCGGGCATGCACGCCGGCACCTTCCGCGGCAACCAGATCGGCATGGTGGCCGGCGCCGCGGCGATCCGGATCATCGAGCGCGACAACATTCCCTATCGCGCCGAGAAGCTCGGCGCGCGCTTCGTGGAAGGGCTGCGCGGCGTCGCAGGCCGCCATGCCGCGATCGGCGACGTGCGCGGCCGCGGGCTGATGATCGGCGTCGAGATCACCCGCCCCGGCAGCGAGGGCCGCGCCGGCGCGCCCGACGGCGCGCTGGCCCGCGCCATCAAGCTCAAGTGCTTCGAGAACGGCCTGATCGTCGAGACCGGCGGCCGCGACGGCTCGGTCCTGCGTTTCCTGCCGCCGCTGGTGATGACCGAGGACGAGATCGGCGAGGCGCTCGAGCTGTTCGAGCGTTCGCTCGCCAGCGTCGAACACGCGGCCCGCTGAGCCGCCCCTCCCCCACCAGCCAGCCCGCGGTCTCGCGCGCGGGTTCGGAGTCAAGGATCGACGGCCCGCGCGAACCCGCGCGGCCGCCGGTTGTCGCTATCGATCGAAAGGTTTCCCGCTGATGATCCCGTCGTCCGCCTCGCCCGTCCAGCCCGCCTCCGCCACCCCGCAAGATGACGCCAGCCATGCACTGACGCTGGCGCAGCAGGCGGTATGGCTCGACCAGGTCTCCCATCCGCACGCGCCGCTCTACAACATCGGCATGACCTTCGAGATCGACGGCCCGATCGAGCCGGCCGTGCTCGAACGCGCGATGAACGAGGTCGCCAACGCCAACGACGCGTTGCGGCTGGTGCTGAGCGAGGGCGGCGCGGACGGCCTGGCGCGCCAGCGGGTGCTGCCGGCGGTGGACACCCGCATCGCCTTCGTCGATTTCTCCGGCCAGCCCGACGCCGAGGCGCGCGCGCTCGCCTACCTGAACGAGACCTTCCGGCAGCCCTTCACCGACCTCGGCGCGCTGCTGTGGGACACGCACCTGGTGCGCTCGGCGCCCAACCGCTACCACTGGCTGCATCGCTATCACCACCTGGTCACCGACGGCCTGGGCGTGGCGGTGATCAGCCACGAGGTCTCACTCGCCTATACGCGCCTGCTGGCCGACCCGGCGGCGACGGTCGAGCGCGGCCCGTCCTATCTGGGCCAGGTCGAGGACGATCGCGCCTACCTGCAATCGCCCCGTCACGAGAAGGACCGTCGATTCTGGCGCGAGCGCTTCGAGAGCCTGCCGCCCTCGCTGCTGCCGCGCGCGGCCGCGCTCGGCCAGGCGAGCCCGAGCCATCAGTCGCGCTGGATGCTGGGGCGCGACCTGTTCAACCGGCTGGCCGCGTTCGCGGGCGAGCACGGCGCCTCGATCACGCATGTCTTCATGGCGGTGCTGGCGGTCTATTTCTCGCGCGTGAACCGGCACGAGCAGGTGGTGATCGGCCTGCCGGTGCACAACCGCAGCAGCGCCCAGCTCCGGCGCACCGTCGGCGGCATGTTCTCCTCGGTCAGCCCGATCGGCATCCAGGTCGATCCCGAGCGCAGCCTGCTGGAGCTGATGAGCGCGATCTCGGCCGAGCTGCGGCTCGCCTATCGCCACCAGCGCTTCCCGATCGCCGAATTGAACCGCGGCCTGAACCTGGCGCAGCAGGGCCGCCGTCAATTGTTCGACGTGCGCCTGTCGATCGAGACGCTGGAGGGCGACCATCACTTCGGCGGCACGCTCGCGAAGGTGCGCGTGATGGACAACGGCCACGAGCAGACACCGCTGTCGATCTTCGTGCGCGACTACCATCCGAACGCGGACGTGCCGGTCGAATTCAACTTCAATGGCGACGGCTTCCGCCCCGAGGAGATCGAGCGCATCCGCGCCGGCGTCGAGCGGCTGCTGGGCATGGCGATCGAGCAGGCACACACCCGCGTCTCGCGCCTGCCCCTGCTCGACGAGGCCGAGCGGCACCGGCTGCTGGTCGAGCTCAACGACAGCGCAGTGGACTATCCGCGCGACCGGCTGGTCCATCAGCTGTTCGAGGACCAGGTCGCGAGCCGGCGCCGCGCCATCGCCCTCGAATTCGAGGGCGAGACGCTCAGCTACGACCAGCTCAACCGCCGCGCCAACCAGCTCGCGCACCGGCTGGTCGCGCTCGGCGCGAAGCCCGACGATCGCGTCGCGATCTGCATGGAGCGCAGCCTGGAGATGGTGGTCGGGCTGCTGGCGATCATGAAGGCCGGCGCGGCCTATGTGCCGATCGACCCGTCCTACCCAGCCGAGCGGCTTGCCTACCTGCTCGCCGACAGCGCGCCGATCGCCCTGCTCACGCAGGCCCGCCTGGCCCCGGCGCTGCCCGCCGGCACGCTGCCCACCCTGGTGCTCGACGAGCTGGCCACCGCCGCGAGCCTGGAGCGCGAATCCGAGGAGAATCCCGACCCGGCCGCGCTGGGCCTGAGGCCGGATCACCTGGCCTATGTGATCTACACCTCGGGCTCGACCGGCCAGCCGAAGGGCGCGATGAACGAGCACCTGGGCGTGGTCAACCGCCTGTGCTGGGCGCGCGACGAATACGCGCTCGGCGCCGAGGACCGCGTGCTGCAGAAGACGCCGTTCGGCTTCGACGTGTCGGTCTGGGAGTTCTTCCTGCCCCTGCTGGCGGGCGCGCGGCTGGTGCTCGCGCGGCCCGACGGCCATCGCGATCCGCGCTACCTGGCCGAGCTGATCGAGCAGCGCGGCATCACCATGCTGCACTTCGTGCCCTCGATGCTGCAGTTGTTCGTCGACGAGCTCGAGGCCGGCCGCTGCCCCACGCTGCGCCATCTGCTGTGCAGCGGCGAGGCGCTGCCCTACACGCTCCAGCAGCGCACGCTCGCCCTGCTGCCCCAGGCGCGGCTGTCGAACCTCTATGGCCCGACCGAGGCGGCGATCGACGTCAGCTTCTGGCATTGCCGCGCCGACGCGCATCCCGGCATCGTGCCGATCGGCCGCCCGGTCGCCAACACGCAGATCTACCTGCTCGACGAACTCGGCCAACCGGTGCCGATGGGCGCGATCGGCGAGCTTTACCTGGGCGGCGTGCAGGTCGCGCGCGGCTACCTGAACCGTCCCGAGCTGAGCGCCGAGCGCTTCGTGCGCGACCCGTTCCGCGACGAGGACGGCGCGCGGCTCTATCGCACCGGCGACCTCGGCCGCTACCTCGCCGACGGCAGCATCGAGTACCTCGGCCGCACCGACTTCCAGGTCAAGATCCGCGGCCTGCGCGTCGAGCTCGGCGAGATCGAGACCCGCCTGGCGGCCAGCGAGGGGGTGCGCGAGGCGGTGGTGATCGCCCGCGACGACGGCGAGGGCGCGCGCCTGGTGGCCTACCTGGTGGCGCTGGAAGGCGCGAGCCTGGTTCCCGCGGCGCTGCGCGAGGCGCTGGCCGCCGCGCTGCCCGACTACATGGTGCCGAACGCCTTCGTGGTGATGGAGGCCTTCCCGCTCTCGCCGAACGGCAAGCTGGAGCGCCGCGCGCTGCCCGCGCCCGACGCGGACGCGGTGGTCGCGCGCGCCTACCAGGCGCCGCGCGGCGACACCGAGGTGGCGCTCGCCGCGATCTGGCAGGAACTGCTCGGCCTCGAGCGCGTCGGCCGCCACGACAGCTTCTTCGATCTCGGCGGCCACTCGCTGCTGGCGGTCCAGCTGGTCTCGCGGCTGCGCAAGGCCTTCGGCGCCGAACTGCCGCTGCGCGAGCTGTTCGCGCGCCCGGTGCTGGCCGAGCTGGCCGCGCGCATCGAGTCCGGTGCCGAGGCCGGTGCCGCGCCCGCCGAGCTGCCGCCGATCCTGCCGCGCGCGCGCGACGGCAGGCTGCCGCTGTCGTTCGCCCAGCAGCGCCTGTGGTTCCTCGACACGCTCGACCAGGCCGCCGGCGCCGCCTATCACATGCCCGCCGCGCTGCGCCTGAGCGGCCAGCTCGACCCGGCCGCGCTGCGCGCCGCGCTGGACCGCATCGTGGCCCGCCATGAAGTGCTGCGCACCACCATCGATACCGTCGACGGCCAGCCGGTCCAGCGCATCGCCGAGGCGGGCGCCGGTTTCGCGCTCGACACGCAGGACCTGCGCGGGCTGGCCGACGAGGCTCGCCAGGCCGCCGTCACGCGCATCGCCGAGGCCGAGGCGCTGGCGCCCTTCGATCTCGCGCGCGGCCCGCTGATCCGCGGCCAGTTGCTCGCGCTCGACGACACCCAGCACATCCTGCTGGTCACCCAGCACCACATCGTCTCGGACGGCTGGTCGATCGGCGTGCTGATCGACGAGATCAGCACGCTCTACGCCGCCTTCCACCGCCGGCAGCCCGACCCGCTGCCGCCGCTCGCGATCCAGTACGCCGACTACGCCGCCTGGCAGCGCGACTGGCTGCAGGGAGAGCCCTTGCAGCGGCAGACCGGCTTCTGGCGCGACCACCTGGCCGGCGCGCCGGCGCTGCTCGAACTGCCGACCGACCGGCCCCGCCCGGCCGTGCAGAGCTATGCCGGCGGCCGCATCGCGGTGGCCTTCCCGCGCGAGCTGGGCGACGCGCTGCGCCAGCTCGGCCGACAGCAGGGCACCACGCTGTTCATGACCCTGTTCGCCGGCTGGGCCGCCCTGCTCTCGCGTCTCACCCACCAGCGCGACCTGGTGATCGGCACCCCGCTGGCCAACCGCCAGCAGGCCGAGCTGGAGCCGCTGATCGGCTTCTTCGTCAACACCCTGGCGCTGCGCGTGCGGCTCGAGGACGATCCCGACGTGGCCGGCCTGCTGCAACAGGTCCGACAGACCGCGCTCGATGCCTACGCGCACCAGGACCTGCCCTTCGAGCAGGTGGTGGAAGCCGTGCAGCCGCCGCGCAGCCTGAGTCATAGCCCGATCTTCCAGGCCATGATCTCGCTGAACAACACGCCGGCGCACGCGCTCGAATTGCCGGGCCTGCAGCTCGAGACCCTCGCGCAGGCGCATGTCACCACGCAGTTCGACCTGTCGCTGTCGCTGGTCGACGAGGACGGCATCATCTCGGGCGACCTCGAATACGCGAGCGACCTGTTCGACGCGTCCACCGTCGAGCGGCTGATCGCCAACCTGCAGACGCTGCTGGCCGGCATGGCCGCCGATCCGTCCCGCCGCCTCGGCACCCTGCCCCTGCTCGACGAGACGCAGCGGCAGCAGGTGCTGGTCGACTTCAATCGCAGCGAGGCGCCCTGGCCCGCCGAGCGCACCGTCCATCAACTGTTCGAGGCCGTGGTCGCCAGCCTGCCCGAGGCAATCGCCGTCGCACACGGCGAGCATGCGCTCAGCTACGACGCCCTCAACCGCCGCGCCAATCGCATCGCCCATGCCCTGATCGAGATCGGCGTGCGACCCGACCAGCGCGTGGCCATCAGCGCCGAGCGCGGCATCGATACCGTCGCCGGCCTGCTCGGCATCCTCAAGGCCGGCGCCGCCTATGTGCCGCTCGATCCCGCCTACCCGGCCGCCCGCATCGAGCACATGCTGCGCGACAGCGCACCCGTCGCCCTGCTCACCCAGGCCGCGCTCGCCGACAAGCTGCCCGCCCTCGACGCGCCCACCCTGCTGCTCGACGACGAAGCGCGCTTCGCCCGCTTCCCCGAGCAGGACCCCGTCACCGAGGTCACGCCCGGCAACCTGGTCTATGTGATCTACACCTCCGGCTCCACCGGCCTGCCCAAGGGCGTGATGGTCGAGCACCGTAACCTCGTCAACTACACCGTCGACGCGATACGCCTGTTCGCCATCACTCCCGAGGACGTCGTCCTCCAGCAAAACTCGCTGAACTTCGACCTCTCCGCCGAGGAAATCTTCCCAGCTCTGCTCGGCGGCGCCACCCTGATGCCCGCCACCGAGATCTTCGGCTATGGCGAACCCGGCGAGACGGAAGCCGCGCGCAAGCCGAGCTTCGTGCACCTGACCGCCGCGCACTGGCATACCCTGGTTGCCGAATGGGATCGCCAGCCCGAGCGCGCTCGCGAGCTGCTGGCCAGCGTGCGTCTCGTCAATGTCACCGGCGACGCGCTTTCCACCCAGAAGCTCGAACTCTGGGATCGTTTCCGCCCCGAGCACACCCGCCTGGTCAACACGTACGGCCCCACCGAGACCACCGTCTCCTGCACCGCAGCCTACGTCGGTTTCGACGAAGCCCGGCAACGCGGCATGGGCATCGCCACCATCGGCAAGCCGCTCGCCAATACCCGCATCTACCTGCTCGACGAACATCTCCAGCCGGTCCCCCAAGGCGTATCCGGCGAGTTGCACATCGGCGGCGACGGCGTCACCCGCGGCTACCTCAACCGCGACGAGCTCACCGCCCAGCGCTTCATCCACGATCCGTTCAGCCAGCGCCCCGGCGAGCGTCTCTACAAGACCGGCGATCTCGCACGCTGGCTGCCCGACGGCAGCCTCGAATACCTCGGCCGCAACGACTTCCAGGTCAAGATCCGCGGCTTCCGCATCGAGCTCGGCGAGGTCGAGGCCCGCCTGGCCGAATGCGAGGGCGTCGGCGAGGCGGTGGTGGTGGCGCGCAGGGAAGAGGACGGCTCGCGCCAGCTGGTCGCCTACGTGGTGCCCCAGAGCGGCGCCGAGCTCGGCGCCAAGCGCACCGAGAAGCGCGCGGTCACGCGCCTGCGCAACCGCCTCGCCAGCACGCTGGCCGACTTCATGGTGCCGCGCGCCTTCGTGGTGCTGAAATCGCTGCCGCTGACGCCCAACGGCAAGCTCGACCGCAACGCCCTGCCCGCGCCCGACGAATCGGCGATCCTCACGCGCGTGTTCGAGGCGCCGCGCGGCCATGCCGAGCTGGTGCTGTCGCAGATCTGGCAAGCCCTGCTCGGCGTCGAGCAGGTCGGCCGCAACGACAACTTCTTCGAGGTCGGCGGCCACTCGCTGCTCGCCATCACCCTGATCGAGCGGCTGCGCCAGAAGGACCTCAAGATCGACGTGAAGACCGTGTTCGCGGCGCCGGTGCTCTCCGAGATGGCGCTGAAGATCGGCGCGGTCGCGCCGCAGGCGGCACCGGCCGTCGCGCCCAACCGCATCCCCGAGGGCTGCACCGCGATCACGCCGGCCATGCTGCCGCTGGTGGAACTGGGCCAGGGCGAGATCGACCTGCTGGCGGCCGAGGTGCCGGGCGGCGCGGCCGCGATCCAGGACATCTATCCGCTGTCCTCGCTGCAGGACGGCATCCTGTTCCATCACCTGCTCGACACCGAGGGCGACGCCTACCTGATGCGCACGGTGCTGGCCTTCGACACGCGCCGCCGCCTCGACGAGTTCCTCGCCGCGCTGCAGACCGTGATCTCGCGCCACGACGTGCTGCGCAGCAGCGTGCACTGGAACGGCCTGCGCCAGCCGGTGCAGGTGGTGCATCGGCAAGCCGCGCTGGTGGTCGAGACGCCCGCGCTCGACGCCGGACGCGATACGCTGGGGCAGTTGCTGGCGCTGACCGATCCCGCGCGAGTGCGCCTCGACCTGTCGCGCGCGCCGCTGAGCCGGGCCTGGATCGCTCCCGATCCGCGCAGCGGCGAATGGCTGCTGTCGCTGCTCGACCACCACATGGTCAGCGACCACGTCACGCTCGAGCTGATGCTCGAGGAGATCCGCACCATCATGGACGGCCGCGCCGCGCAACTGCGCGCCTCGACGCCCTATCGCAACTTCATCGCCCAGTCGCGCGCGATCGAGCCGGGCGTCCACGAGCGTTACTTCCGGCAGCAGCTCGGCGACATCGAGACGCCGACCGCGCTGTTCGGCCGGTTCGACACCCAGGGCGACGGCGCCGACATCCACGAGGCCAGCCTCGCGCTGCCGGCCGAGCTGGCGCAGCGCATCCGCGACTGCGCGCAGCGCCAGGGCGTGACCGGCGCGGTGCTGTTCCACGCGGCCTGGGCCCTGGTGCTGTCGGCCTGCACCGGCCAGGACGACGTGGTGTTCGGCACGGTGCTGTCGGGCCGCCTGCAGGGCACCGAGGGCGCCGACCAGACCTTCGGCATGTTCCTCAACACGCTGCCGGTACGCGCCTCGTTCGGCGGCCGCAGCGCGGCCGATCTCACCGAGCAGATGCGCCTCAAGCTCAGCGCCCTGCTCGACCACGAACAGGCCTCGCTGGCGAGCGCGCAGCGCTGCAGCGCGGTGCCCGCCTCGGTGCCGCTGTTCAGCACCCTGCTGAACTACCGCCACAGCCCGGAGACGGCCCGCACCCAGCACGGCACGGCCGACGTGTTCCTCGGCGACGGCGTGCGCGTGCTGGCCGCCGACGAGCGCACCAACTACCCGTTCGACATGACGGTCGACGATCTCGGCGCCGGTTTCGCGCTGACCCTGCGCTGCCTGGACCAGGTCGACCCGAAACCGCTGCTGCACTATCTCGCCACCGCCATCGAGTCGCTCGTCGACGCGCTGGGCGAGGCATCGCCGCGGCCCGCCGCGCGCCTGGCGATCCTGCCGGCCGCGGAACAGCGCCGGCTGGTGGCCGCCGCAGGCTCGAGCGACGAATCGAGCGACGCGGCAAGCGCCGCCGCCGGCACGCGCCCGGCCGAACCCGTGCATCGCCGCTTCGAGGCGCAGGCCGCGGCCCGCCCCGACGCGCCGGCGCTCGACGACGGTCGCACGCGCCTGAGCTACGGCGAACTGGAGCGCCGCGCCAACGCGCTCGCGCATCGCCTGATCGGCGCCGGCGTGGTGCCCGACACGCGCGTCGCGCTCCATCTGGAGCGCGGCATCGACCTGATGATCGGCCTGCTCGCGGCGCTGAAGGCCGGCGCCGCCTACGTGCCGATCGATCCGTCCTACCCGGCCGAGCGGATCGCCTACATGATCGCGGACTGCGCGCCGGCCGCGATCCTGACCCACCTCGACGCCTTGCCGGAGGCGCTGCGCGACAGCGGCGCGCCCTGCCTCGATCCGCGCGAGGTGGCCGTGCCCGGCGACGATCCCGGCGTGCCGGAGGTCACGGCAGCGCCGGGCGATCTCGCCTACCTGATCTATACCTCGGGCTCGACCGGCGAGCCCAAGGGCGTGATGGTCGAGCACCGCGGCCTGTCGAACCTGATGGACTGGTATCTCGAGGACGTCGGCGTGGGCCGCGACGACGCGGTGCTGATCGTCACCTCGCCGAGCTTCGACCTGACCCAGAAGAACCTGCTGGCGCCGCTGATGACGGGCGGCATCCTGCACCTGGCCGAGCCGCGCTTCGATCCGCCCGCGATCCTGGCGCGGATCCGCCGCGACGGCATCGGCCACCTGAACCTGTCGCCGAGCGCCTTCCATGCCCTGATCGACGCCGACGGCGGCCACGACCTGTCGCGCCTGCGCCGCGTGGTGCTCGGCGGCGAACCGATCCAGGCCGCCAGGCTGGCCGCGATCCCGGCGCCGCGCCCGGTGTTCGTCAACAGCTACGGCCCGACCGAATGCAGCGACGTGGCCGGCTGGCATGTGCTGTCGACCGAGCTGGACCGCTATCGCGACGCGCCGGTGCCGCTCGGCCGGCCGATCCGCCATGCCCGCCTGTACCTGCTCGACGCGCACGACCGCCTGGTGCCGCCCGGCGTGACGGGCGAGATCTGCATCGGCGGCGCGGGGGTCGCGCGCGGCTACCTGAACCGTCCCGAGCTGAGCGCCGAGCGCTTCGTGCGCGACCCGTTCAGCGACGAGGCCGACGCGCGGCTCTATCGCACCGGCGACCTCGCCCGCTATCTGCCGGACGGCAATATCGAATACCTCGGCCGCAACGACTTCCAGGTCAAGATCCGCGGCCTGCGCGTCGAGCTCGGCGAGATCGAGGCGGCGTTGGCGGCCTGCGAGGGCGTCGGCGAGGCGGTGGTGATCGCGCGCCAGGACGACGCGAGCGAGAGCGCGCGCCTGGTCGCCTACCTGGTGCCGACGGAGGGCGCCGCGCCCGCGCCGGCCGAGCTGCGCGCGCGCCTGGCCGCCGCGCTGCCCGACTACATGGTGCCGAACGCCTTCGTCGCGCTCGCCGCCTTCCCGCTCACCCCCAACGGCAAGCTCGACCGCCGCGCGCTGCCCGCGCCCGACGCGGACGCGGTGGTGATGCAGGCCTACAGCGCGCCGCAAGGCGAGACCGAACCGCGGCTCGCCGCGATCTGGCAGGAACTGCTCGGCATCGAACGCGTCGGCCGCCACGACAACTTCCTCGAACTGGGCGGCCATTCGCTGCTGGCGGTCCAACTGGCCTCGCGGCTGCGCAAGGCCTTCGGCGTCGAGCTGCCGCTGCGCGAGCTGCTGGCGCGCCCGGTGCTGGCCGAGCTGGCCGCGCGCATCGAGTCCGGTGCCGAGCCCGCCGCCGAGCTGCCGCCGATCCTGCCGCGCGCACGCGACGGCAGGCTGCCGCTGTCGTTCGCCCAGCAGCGCCTGTGGTTCCTCGACACGCTCGACCAGGCCGCCGGCGCCGCCTATCACATGCCCGCCGCGCTGCGCCTGAGCGGCCGCCTCGACCAGGCCGCGCTGCGCGCCGCGCTGGACCGCATCGTGGCCCGCCACGAAGTGCTGCGCGCCAGCATCGCCGTCGAGCAGGGCGAGCCCTTCCTGCGGATCGGCGAGGCCGACCAGGGTTTCCGGCTGGCCGTCCACGACCTGCGCGGCATCGCCGCCGAGGCACGCGAGCTGGCGGTGGCGCGCATCGGCGAGGCCGAGGCGATCGAGCCCTTCGATCTCGCCCAAGGCCCGCTGATCCGCGGCCAGTTGCTCGAACTCGACGACGAGGACCACCTGCTGCTGGTCACCCAGCATCACATCGTCTCGGACGGCTGGTCGATCGGCGTGCTGATCGACGAGATCAGCGCGCTCTACGCCGCCTTCCACCATCGGCAGCCCGACCCGCTGCCGCCGCTCGCGATTCAGTACGCCGACTACGCCGCCTGGCAGCGCGAGCGGCTGCAGGGCGAGGCGCTGGCGCGGCAGGCCGGCTTCTGGAAGGCGCGCCTGGCCGATGCGCCGGCGCTGCTCGAACTGCCGACCGACCGGCCCCGCCCGGCCGTGCAGAGCTACCGCGGCGCGAGCGTGCCGCTGGCCTTCCCGCGCGAGCTGGGCGACGCGCTGCGCCAGCTCGGCCGGCAGCAGGGCACCACGCTGTTCATGACCCTGTTCGCCGGCTGGGCCGCCCTGCTCTCGCGCCTCGCCCACCAGCGCGACCTGGTGATCGGCACGCCGGTGGCCAACCGCCAGCAGGCCGAACTGGAGCCGCTGATCGGCTTCTTCGTCAACACCCTGGCGCTGCGCGTGCGGCTCGAGGACAACCCCGACGTGGCCACCCTGCTGCAGCGCGTGAAGGCCGACGCCCTGGCCGCCTACGCGCACCAGGAGCTGCCCTTCGAGCAGGTGGTGGAAGCCGTGCAGCCGCCGCGCAGCCTGAGCCACAGCCCGATCTTCCAGGCCATGATCTCGCTGGACAACACGCCGGCACGCACGCTCGACCTGCCGGGCCTGAAGCTCGCCCCGCTCGCGCAGTCCTACCTGAGCACGCAGTTCGACCTGTCGCTGTCGCTGGTCGATCGCGACGGCATCATCTCGGGCGAGCTGGAATACGCGAGCGACCTGTTCGACGCGTCCACCGTCGCGCGGCTGATCGCCCACCTGCAGACGCTGCTGGCCGGCATGGCCGCCGACACGGGCTGCCGCGTCGGCGCGCTGCCCCTGCTCGACGAGACGCAGCGGCAACAGGTGCTGGTCGACTTCAACGCGACCGGCACCGACTACCCGGCCGACCTGACGATCCACGCGCTGTTCGAGAAGCAGGTGCGCGCCACGCCCGAGGCGATCGCCGTGCTCCACGGCGAGCACGCCATCAGCTACGACGCCCTCAACCGGCAGGCCAACCGGATCGCCCATGCCCTGATCGAGACCGGCGTGGGCACCGACCAATGCGTGGCACTGTGCGCCGAACGCGGCATCGGGATGGTGGCGGGCCTGCTCGGCATCCTCAAGGCCGGCGCCGCCTATGTCCCGCTCGATCCCGCCTACCCGGCCGCCCGTATCGAGCACATGCTGCGCGACAGCGCACCCGTCGCCCTGCTCACCCAGGCCGCGCTCGCCGACAAGCTGCCCGCCCTCGACGCGCCCACCCTGTTGCTCGACGACGAGGCGCGCTTCGTCCGCTTCCCCGAGCAGGACCCCGTCACCGAGGTCACGCCCGGCAACCTGGTCTATGTGATCTACACCTCCGGCTCCACCGGCCTGCCCAAGGGCGTGATGGTCGAGCACCGCAACCTCGTCAACTACACCGTCGACGCGATACGCCTGTTCGCCATCACCCCCGAGGACGTCGTCCTCCAGCAGAACTCGCTGAACTTCGACCTCTCCGCCGAGGAGATCTTCCCCGCCCTGCTCGGCGGCGCCACCCTGATGCCCGCCACCCAGATCTTCGGTGCCGGCGCTTCCGGATCGCGGCCGCCCAGCGTGGTCCATCTCACCGCCGCGCACTGGCATACCCTGGTCGCCGAATGGGATCGCCAGCCGGCCAAGGCGCGCGAGCTGCTCGACAGCGTGCGTCTCGTCAATGTCACCGGCGACGCGCTCTCCACCCAGAAGCTCGAACTCTGGGATCGCTTCCGCCCCGAACACACTCGCCTGGTCAACACCTACGGACCCACCGAGACCACCGTCTCGTGTACCGCCGCCTACGTCGGCTTCGACGAAGCCCGGCAGCGCGGCATGGGCATCGCCACCATCGGCAAGCCGCTCGCCAACACCCGCATCTACCTGCTCGACGAGCATCTCCAGCCGGTCCCCCAAGGCGTATCCGGCGAGTTGCACATCGGCGGCGACGGCGTCACCCGCGGCTACCTCAACCGCGACGAGCTCACCGCCCAGCGCTTCATCCGCGATCCGTTCAGCCAGCGTCCCGGCGAGCGTCTCTACAAGACCGGCGATCTCGCACGCTGGCTGCCCGACGGCAGCCTCGAATACCTCGGCCGCAACGACTTCCAGGTCAAGATCCGCGGCTTCCGTATCGAGCTCGGCGAGGTCGAGGCCCGCCTGGCCGAATGCGAGGGCGTGCGCGAGGCGGCCGTGATCGCGCTCACCGAGGCCGACGGCGCCAAGCGCCTGGTCGCCTACGTGGTGCCGCAGGACGGCGCCGAGCCGAGCGCGGCCGATCTGCAAACGGAGCTGGGCACGCAACTGGCCGCCCACATGATTCCCTCGGCCTTCGTCTTGCTCGACGCCTTCCCGCTCACGCCGAACGGCAAGCTCGATCGCAGCGCGCTGCCCGCGCCCGACAGCAGCGCCGCCACGGGCCTCGCCTACGAGGCGCCCTGCGGCGACGTCGAGCCGAGGCTGGCGTCGATCTGGCAGGACCTGCTCGGTCTCGAACGCGTCGGCCGCCACGACGACTTCTTCGAACTCGGCGGCCACTCGCTGCTGGCGGTCAAGCTGATCTCGCAGGTCCGCCTCGCCACCGGCGTCGAACTGGGGCTGGCCGACCTGTTCGCGCATCCGCGCCTGGCCGAGCTGGCGCGGGCCGTGTCGCGCGCGGCGGCCAGCACGCTGCCGCCGATCGAGCCGATCGGCCGCGACGGCGCGCTGCCGCTGTCGTTCGCCCAGCAGCGGCTGTGGTTCCTCGCGCAGATGGACGGCGTGAGCAGCGCCTATCACATGCCGGCCGCGCTGCGCCTGAGCGGCACGCTCGACCGCGCCGCGCTGCAGGCCTCGCTGGACCGGATCGTGGAGCGCCACGAAGCCCTGCGCACCACCTTCGTGCGCGAAGGCAAACAGGTCGTGCAGCGGATCGGCGCGCCCGGCGGCGGCCTGCCGATCGCGTTCAGCGACCTGGCCGCCGAGCAGGCGAGCGAGCAGCTCGAAGCCCGGCTGGACCAGGCCGCGCACCAGCCCTTCGATCTCGAACGGGGTCCGCTGGTACGCGCCGAACTGTTCCGGCTGGCCGAGGCCGAGCACGTGCTGCTGGTCACCATGCACCACATCGTCAGCGACGGCTGGTCGATGGGCGTGCTCAGCCGCGAACTCGGCGCGCTCTACCGCGCCTTCCTGGCGCAACAGGCCGACCCGCTGCCGGTGCCGGTCCTGCAATACGCCGATTACGCCGCCTGGCAGCGCCGCTGGCTCGAGGGCCCGGTGATGCAGGAGCAGGCCGCCTACTGGCAGCGCGCCCTGGCCGATGCGCCGGGCCTGCTGACGCTGCCGACCGACCGGCCGCGCCCGGCGCAGCAGGACCATGCCGGCAGCACGGTGCCGCTCGCGCTGGGCAAGCCGCTCAGCGCCGCGCTGAAATCGCTCGGCAAGCGCGAGGGCACCACGCTCTACATGACGCTGCTCGCGGCCTGGGCCAGCGTGCTCTCGCGCCTGGCCGGCCAGGACGAGGTGGTGATCGGCTCGCCGGTGGCCAATCGCACGCATGCCGGCGTGGAGGGGCTGATCGGCTTCTTCGTCAATACGCTGGCGCTGCGCGTCGACCTGTCGGGTCATCCGAGCAGCTCGCAGTTGCTGCAGCGCGTGCGCCAGCAGACCATCGACGCGCAGTCGAACCAGGACCTGCCCTTCGAGCAGGTGGTGGAGCTGCTCAAGCCCGAGCGCAGCCTCGCGCACAGCCCGGTGTTCCAGGCCATGTTCGCCTGGCAGGGCACCGACACGGTCGAGCTCGACCTGGGCGGCGTGGCGCTGCAGTCGATCGAACCGCCGCAACGCACCGCGATGTTCGATCTCTCGCTGGACCTGGAGGAAGTGGACGGCGAGATCGTCGGCACGCTCGAATACGCCACCGCGCTGTTCGATCGCGCGACCATGCTCCGCTACACGGCCTACCTGCTGCGCGTGCTGGAGGGCATGGTGGCCGCGCCGGGCCGCGAGATCGGCTGCATCGCGATACTCGACGAGGCCGAGCGGCAACAGGTGCTGCTCGACTTCAATCGCAGCGAGGCGCCCTGGCCCGCCGAGCGCACCGTCCATCAACTGTTCGAGGCCGTGGTCGCCAGCCGGCCCGAGGCGATCGCCGTCGCACACGGCGAGCACGCACTCAGCTACGACGCCCTCAACCGCCGCGCCAATCGCATCGCCCACGCCCTGATCGAGATCGGCGTGCGACCCGACCAGCGCGTGGCCATCAGCGCCGAGCGCGGCATCGATACCGTCGCCGGCCTGCTCGGCATCCTCAAGGCCGGCGCCGCCTATGTCCCGCTCGATCCTGCCTACCCGGCCGCCCGCATCGAGCACATGCTGCGCGACAGCGCACCCGTCGCCCTGCTCACCCAGGCCGCGCTCGTCGACAAGCTGCCCGCCCTCGACGCGCCCACCCTGCTGCTCGACGACGAGGCGCACTTCGCCCGCTTCCCCGAGCAGGACCCCGTCACCGAGGTCACGCCCGGCAACCTGGTCTATGTGATCTACACCTCCGGCTCCACCGGCCTGCCCAAGGGCGTGATGGTCGAGCACCGCAACCTCGTCAACTACACCGTCGACGCGATACGCCTGTTCGCCATCACCCCCGAGGACGTCGTCCTCCAGCAGAACTCGCTGAACTTCGACCTCTCCGCCGAGGAGATCTTCCCCGCCCTGCTCGGCGGCGCCACCCTGATGCCCGCCACCCAGATCTTCGGTGCCGGCGCTTCCGGATCGCGGCCGCCCAGCGTGGTCCATCTCACCGCCGCGCACTGGCATACCCTGGTCGCCGAATGGGATCGCCAGCCGGCCAAGGCGCGCGATCTGCTCGACAGCGTGCGTCTCGTCAATGTCACCGGCGACGCGCTCTCCACCCAGAAGCTCGAACTCTGGGATCGCTTCCGCCCCGAACACACTCGCCTGGTCAACACCTACGGGCCCACCGAGACCACCGTCTCGTGTACCGCCGCCTACGTCGGCTTCGACGAAGCCCGGCAGCGCGGCATGGGCATCGCCACCATCGGCAAGCCGCTCGCCAATACCCGCATCTACCTGCTCGACGAGCATCTCCAGCCGGTCCCCCAAGGCGTATCCGGCGAGCTGCACATCGGCGGCGACGGCGTCACCCGCGGCTACCTCAACCGCGACGAGCTCACCGCCCAGCGTTTCATCCGCGATCCGTTCAGCCAGCGCCCCGGCGAGCGTCTCTACAAGACCGGCGATCTCGCACGCTGGCTGCCCGACGGCAGCCTCGAATACCTCGGCCGCAACGACTTCCAGGTCAAGATCCGCGGCTTCCGTATCGAGCTCGGCGAGGTCGAGGCCCGCCTGGCCGAATGCGAGGGCGTGCGCGAGGCGGCCGTGATCGCGCTCGCCGAGGCCGACGGCGCCAAGCGCCTGGTCGCCTACGTGGTGCCGCAGGACGGCGCCGAGCCGAGCGCGGCGGGCCTGCAGGGCGAGCTGTCCGAGCGCCTGGCCGGCTACATGATCCCCGATGCCTTCGTGATCCTCGCGGCGCTGCCGCTCACGCCGAACGGCAAGCTCGACCGCCAGGCCCTGCCGGCGCCCGACGCGGGCATCGCGCTGGCGCAGGACCACGAAGCGCCGATCGGCGAGGTGGAGGAGGAGATCGCGCAGATCTGGCGCGAGCTGCTCGGCACCGAACGGATCGGCCGTCACGACAGCTTCTTCGATCTCGGCGGCCATTCGCTGCTGGCCGTGCAACTGGTGATCCGCCTCGACGAGCAGTTCGGCGTCGAGGTCTCGCTCAACGCGCTGTTCGAACACCCCACGCTCGGCCAGCTCGCCGATACGGTGACCTCGCTGCTGCTGGTCCTGTACGCGGCCGACGATCTGCAAGACCTGGAACTGGAGTTGGGCAACCTGTCCGAAAGCGAATTGCTGGCTCAATTAAAGGATGCGCAAAGTGAATAAACGTAGTCCCGATGTCGAACAACTGAAGCGTGCTCTCCTCCTGCAACGGTTGCGCCAGCGCGGCGACGCGCGGCCGGCCGGCGAGGCCCGCCAGCCGATCGCGCGCGCGGATCGCTCCGCCAGCCTGCCGCTATCGTTCGCCCAGCAGCGCCTGTGGTTCCTCGACACGCTCGACCAGGCCGCCGGTGCCGCCTACCACGTGCCGACCGCGCTGCGCCTGGCCGGCGTGCTCGACCGCGCCGCCCTGCGTGCCGCGCTGGACCGCGTGGTGGCGCGCCACGAAGTGCTGCGCACCCGCTTCGCCACCGAACAGGGCGAGCCGTTCCAGCGCATCGCCGACGCCGACGCCGGTTTCGCGCTGCTCGAGCAGGACCTGGGCGAGCTGCCCGCCGCCGAGCAGGAAGCGGCCGTGGCGCGGATCCGCGAGGCCGAGGGCGCCGCGCCCTTCGACCTGGAGCAGGGCCCGCTGATTCGCGGCCAGCTGCTGCGGCTCGGCGCCGAGCAGCACATCCTGCTGATCACGCAGCATCACATCGTCTCGGACGGCTGGTCGCTGGGCCTGCTGGTCGAGGAAATCACCGTGCTCTACGAGGCCTTCCGCCAGCAGCAGCCCGACCCGCTGCCGCCGCTCGCGCTGCAATACGCCGACTACGCGGCCTGGCAGCGCGGCTGGCTGCAGGGCGAGACCTTGCGCCGCCAGGTGGCGTTCTGGACCGATCACCTGAAGGGCGCGCCGGCCCTGCTGGAGCTGCCCACCGACCGGCCGCGCCCGGCCGTGCAGCGCTATGCCGGCGGCAACGTGGCGCTCGCCTTTTCGGGCGCGCTCGGCGACGCGCTGCGCCGCCTGAGCCAGCAGCAGGGCACCACCCTGTTCATGACCCTGTTCGCGGGCTGGGCCGTGCTGCTCTCGCGCATCAGCCGCACCCGCGAGATCGTGATCGGCACGCCGGTGGCGAACCGCCAGCGCAGCGAGTTCGAATCGCTGATCGGCTTCTTCGTCAACACGCTCGCGCTGCGCGTCGACACCAGCGACGATCCCGACGTGGCCACCCTGCTGCAACGCGTGCGCAAGATCGCGCTGGACGCCTACGCCCACCAGGACCTGCCCTTCGAGCAGGTGGTGGAGGCGCTGGCGCCCACCCGCAGCCTCAGCCACAGCCCGATCTTCCAGGTCGGCATCACGCTCGAGAACACCCCGGCCGACCGCACCGTGAGCCTGGCCGGCCTGGACGTGCAGACCCTCGCCGAAACCGGCTCGACCGCCACCTTCGACCTGGCGCTGCTGCTCAGCGACGACGACCAGCGCATCGGCGGCAGCATCAGCTACTCCAGCGACCTGTTCGACGCGGCCACCATCGAACGCCTCGCCCAGAGCCTGCAGATCCTGCTGGCCGCGATGGCCGCCGACCCGACGCGGCGCGTCAGCACCCTGCCGCTGCTCGACGAGGCCCAGCGCCGCCAGGTGCTGGTCGACTTCAACGCGAACGCCACGCCCTATCCGCAAGCGCTGATCCACCAGCAGTTCGAGGCCCTGGCCCGCAGCCAGCCCACCGCGCCGGCCGCCGTGTTCGGCGCCCAGGCGCTGGACTACGACGCCCTGAACCGCCGCGCCAACCGCATCGCCCATGCGCTGATCGAGCGCGGCGTGCGCGCCGACCAGCGCGTGGCGATCTGCGTCGAGCGCGGCCTCGACATGGTGGCGGGCCTGCTCGGCATCCTCAAGGCCGGCGCCGCCTATGTCCCGCTCGACCCGGCCTATCCGGCCGCGCGCCTCGAGCACATGGTGCGCGACAGCGCGCCGGTGGCGCTGTTGAGCCAGCAGGCGCTGGCGCCGCTGGCCGGCACGCTGCCGGTGGGCGAGGCGCCCGTGCTGCTGCTCGACGACGGCGGCTTCGAGGGCTTGCCCGAGCACGACCCCGCGCTGCCGATCGACGCCTCGAGCCTGGCCTACGTGATCTACACCTCCGGTTCCACCGGCACGCCCAAGGGCGTGATGGTCGAGCACAAGGGCCTGTCGAACCTGGCCCAGGCGCAGATCCGCGTGTTCGACGTGCAGCCCGACAGCCGCGTGCTGCAGTTCGCCTCGTTCAGCTTCGACGCCTGCATTTCCGAGATCGCCATGGCGCTGTGCCGCGGCGCCACCCTCTACCTGGCCTCGCGCGAAGCCCTGCTGCCGGGCGAGCCGCTGCTGGCCACGCTGTCCTCGCACGCGATCACCCACGTCACGCTGCCGCCGGTGGCCGCCGGCATCCTCGCGCCCCATGCCGACAGCGAGGCGCTGCGCGCGCTGCGCACCCTGGCGGTGGCCGGCGAGGCCTGCCCGGCCGCCCTGGTGCGGCGCTGGGCGAAGGGCCGGCGCATGATCAACGCCTACGGCCCGACCGAGGCGACGGTCTGCGCCAGCATGCAGGTCTGCGAGCCCGGCGAGACCGACGGCGCGGTGCCGATCGGCGCACCGATGGACAACGTGCGCATCCACCTGCTCGACGAGCTGGGCCAGCCGGTGCCGATCGGCGTGGCCGGCGAGATCCACATCGGCGGCATCGGCCTGGCGCGCGGCTACCTGAACCTGCCCGAGATGACGCGCGAGCGCTTCGTCGAGGACCCGTTCAGCGGCGCGGCGCAAGCGCGCCTGTACCGCACCGGCGACCTGGGCCGCTGGCTGCCCGACGGCAGCATCGAATACCTGGGCCGCAACGACACCCAGGTCAAGCTGCGCGGCTTCCGCATCGAGCCGGCCGAGGTCGAGGCGCGCCTGCGCCTGCACCCGCAGGTCAAGGACGCGATCGTGATGGCGCGCGAGGACGCGCCGGGCGACCCGCGCCTGGCCGCCTACGTGACCGCCACCGACCGCGTCGAGCTGTGGCCCTCGGTATCGGAGTTCTACGTCTACGACGCGCTGCTGTACCACGCGATGGCGAACCACACCACGCGCAACCGCTGCTACGCGAACGCCTTCGCGCGCCACCTGCCCGGCAAGACCGTGGTCGAGATCGGGCCGGGCCCGCACGCGGTGCTCTCGCGCATGGCGATCGACGCGGGCGCGCGCAAGGTCTACGCGATCGAGTTGCTCGAGCGCAGCTACCTGGCCGCGCGCGAGAAGGTGCGCTCGCTGGGCCTGGAGGACCGCATCGTCGTGCTGCACGGCGACGCGACCCGCATCGAGCTGCCCGAGCCGGTCGACTACTGCATCTCCGAGATCATCGGCAACATCGCCGGCAGCGAGGGCTCGGCGGTGATCATCAACAACGCGCGGCGCTTCCTCAAGGACGGCGCGCACATGATCCCCGAGCGCAGCCTGACCAAGATCGTCGCCGTCTCGCTGACCGAGGACCTGTTCGACTACGCCTTCACCGAGACCACCGGCCACTATGTACAGAAGATCTTCGAGGAGACCGGCTCGCCGTTCGACCTGCGGATCTGCGTCAAGGACCTGCCGGCCAGCGCGATCCTCAGCAGCGAGGACGCCTTCGAGGACCTCGACTACACGCGCCACATGGAGCCGGAGACGACGCACGCGATCAGCCTGCGCTTCGAGAAGGGCGGGCGCATGACGGGCTTCGTGGTCTGGATGCTGCTGTTCGTCGATGCCGACAACACGCTCGACACGCTGGCCGACCAGGGCAGCTGGCTGCCGGTCTATTTCCCGGCCTTCCCGGAAGGCCTGGCGGTGCAGGCCGGCGACGTGCTGGAAGGCCGCATCACGCGCAGCCTGGACCCCAACGGGCTGAACCCCGACTTCCATCTCGACGCGGTGCTGCGCCGCGTGGACGGCAGCGAGCTGGCGATCCGCCATGCCATGCCGCATCGCACCTCCGAATTCCGCGCCTCGCCGTTCTACGCGCGTCTGTTCGCCGACGGCGAGATCCCCGTGCAGGCGAAGCTGTCGCCGGGCCTGCTGCGCCAGCACCTGCAGGCCTCGCTGCCCGAGTACATGGTGCCGAACGCCTTCATGGTGCTGGACAGCTTCCCGCTCACCCCCAACGGCAAGCTCGACCGCCGCGCGCTGCCCGCCCCCGACGCGGCCGCGGTGGTGCGCCAGGCCTACGAGGCGCCGCTGGGCGATACCGAGCAGGCACTGGCCGCGATCTGGCAGGAGCTGCTCGGCCTCGAACGGGTCGGCCGCCATGACGGCTTCTTCGACCTCGGCGGCCACTCGCTGCTGGCCGTGCAGCTCGGCTCGCGCGTGCGCAAGCAGTTCGGCGTGGAGGTCTCGCTGCGCGACCTGTTCGCGCGC
Organism: Burkholderia sp. Cy-637; assembly: GCF_011753175.1. Classification (NCBI taxonomy): domain Bacteria; kingdom Pseudomonadati; phylum Pseudomonadota; class Betaproteobacteria; order Burkholderiales; family Burkholderiaceae; genus Burkholderia; species Burkholderia sp. Cy-637. Next base: position 54,588 of record NZ_VWWC01000016.1, read on the forward strand.
CCGGTGCTGGCCGATCTCGCCGCGCAGATCGCGCAGGGCGAGGCCGGCCCCGAGCTGCCGCCGATCGTGGCCCTGCCGCGCTCGGCCCAGCCGCTGGCGCTGTCCTTCTCGCAGCAGCGGCTGTGGTTCCTCGACACGCTCGACCGCGCCGCCGGCGCGGCCTATCACATGCCGGTCGCGCTGCGCCTGACGGGCGCGCTGGACCGGGCCGCGCTGCGCGCCGCGCTCGATCGCATCGTCGCGCGCCACGAGATCCTGCGCACCACCTTCGCGACCGCCAAGGGCCAGCCGTTCCAGCGCATCGCCGATGCCTCGGCCGGCTTCGCGCTGCTCGAGCAGGACCTGCGCGAACTTCCCGCCGGCGAGCAGCAGGCGAGCGTCGCGCGCCTGGGCGAAGCCGAAGCCGCCGCGCCCTTCGACCTGGCCGCCGGCCCGCTGATCCGCGGGCGCCTGCTCGCGCTCGGCGCCGAGCAGCATGTCCTGCTGATCACGCAGCACCACATCGTCTCGGACGGCTGGTCGATCGGCGTGCTGGTGGAGGAACTCGCCGCGCTGTACGACGCGTTCCGCCAGCAACGGCCCGACCCGCTGCCCGCGCTGCCGATCCAGTACGCCGACTACGCCGCCTGGCAGCGCGACTGGCTGCGCGGCGACGCGCTAGCCGGGCAGGTCGCGTTCTGGCGCGGCCACCTGCAGGGCGCGCCCGCCCTGCTGGAGCTGCCCACCGATCGCCCGCGCCCCGCCGTGCAGAGCTACGCGGGCCGCAGCCTGGCCTTCACCTTCCCGCGGCCGCTCGGCGACGCGCTGCGGCAGTTGAGCCAGCAGCACGGCACCACCCTCTTCATGACCCTGCTGGCGGGCTGGGCCAGCCTGCTGGGCCGCCTCTCGGGCCAGGACGACGTGGTGGTCGGCACGCCGGTGGCGAACCGCCGGCGCGCCGAGCTGGAGCCGCTGATCGGCTTCTTCGTCAATACCCTGGCGCTGCGCGTGCGCATCGACGAGGATCCCGACGTCGCGGGCCTGCTGCGCCAGGTCAAGGCCAGCGCGCTGGCCGCCTACGCGAACCAGGACCTGCCCTTCGAGCAGGTGGTGGAGGCCGTGCAGCCGCCGCGCAGCCTGAGCCACAGCCCGATCTTCCAGGCCATGATCTCGCTGAACAACACGCCTTCGCGCGCGCTCGAGCTGCCGGGGCTGCAGCTGGACACGCTGCCCGAGGCCCGCCTGAGCACGCAGTTCGACCTGTCGCTGCTGCTGGTCGAGGAAGACGGCCTGATCTCGGGCGAGCTCGAATACGCGAGCGAGCTGTTCGACGCGAGCACCGCCGAGCGCATCGTCGCCTGCCTGCAGACCCTGCTGGCCGCAATGGCGGCCGATGCCGGCCAGCGCGTCAGCACCCTGCCGCTGCTCGACGCGGCCGGGCGCGAGCAGGTGCTCGAACTCAATGCCGCGCTGGCCGACTACCCCACCGACCTGACCATCCACGCGCTGTTCGAACAGCAGGCGCGGCAGGCGCCGGACGCGCTCGCGGTGACCCACGGCGAGCACTCGCTCAGCTACGACGCCCTGAACCGCCGCGCCAACCGCGTCGCCCATGCGCTGCTGGAACGCGGCGTGGGCGCCGACCAGCGCGTGGCGATCTGCGTCGAGCGCGGCCTGGACATGATCGTCGGCCTGCTCGGCATCCTCAAGGCCGGCGCCGCCTACGTGCCGCTCGATCCGGCCTACCCGGCCGCGCGCCTCGAGCACATGCTCGGCGACAGCACGCCGGTGGCCCTGCTGACCCAGCGCGAGCTGGCCGGCTCGCTGCCGGCCAGCGACGCCGCCGTGCTGCTGCTCGACGCGCCCGAGAGCCTCGCGGCCTATTCCGAGCAGAACCCGGACGTGCCGGTCGCGCCCTCCGACCTCGCCTACGTGATCTACACCTCGGGTTCGACCGGCACGCCCAAGGGCGTGATGGTCGAGCACCGCAACGTCACGCGCCTGTTCGATTCGACCCGCGTGTCCTTCGGCTTCGGCCGCGACGACGTCTGGACCCTGTTCCACTCGTTCGCCTTCGACTTCTCGGTGTGGGAGATCTGGGGCGCGCTCACCCATGGCGCGCGCCTGGTGGTGGTGCCGCACGCGATCAGCCGCTCGCCCGAGGACTTCCACGCGCTGCTGTGCCGCGAACGGGTGACGGTGCTGAACCAGACGCCGAGCGCGTTCCGCCAGCTGATCGCAGCGCAGGGCGCGAGCGGGCTCGCGCACGGCCTGCGCCACGTGATCTTCGGCGGGGAAGCGCTGGAGGTCGCGATGCTGGCGCCCTGGAACCAGGACGCGCGCAATCGCGACACCCGGCTGGTCAACATGTACGGCATCACGGAAACCACCGTCCACGTCACCTACATGGCCCTGAACGGCGCGAGCGCGACGCCGCTGTGCATCGGCCGGCCGCTGGCCGACCTGTCGGCCTACGTGCTCGACCGGCATCGCAACCCGGTGCCGGTGGGCGTGACCGGCGAAATGTGGATCGGCGGCGCCGGCGTCACGCGCGGCTACCTGAACCGGCCGCAACTGACCGAGGAGCGCTTCGTCGCCGATCCGTTCAGCGACCGGCCCGGCGCCCGGCTGTACCGCACCGGCGACCTGGCGCGCTACCTGCCCGACGGCCAGCTCGAATACCTGGGCCGCAACGACGAGCAGGTCAAGCTGCGCGGCTTCCGTATCGAGCTCGGCGAGATCGAGGCGCGCCTGGCCCTGCACGAGGGCGTGCACCACACGGTGGTGCTGGCGCGCGAGGACGCCGCCGGCAGTCGCCAGCTGGTGGCCTACTACACGGTGCGCGAGGACCTGGCCGAGCCGGCCGCCGCGCCCGACGCCGAACGGCTGCGCGCCTACGCCGGCACGGTGCTGCCGGACTTCATGGTGCCCTCGGCCTACGTCAGGCTCGACACGCTGCCGCTCACGGCGAACGGCAAGCTCGACCGGCGCGCCTTGCCGGCGCCCGACGCCGCCGCCTATGCCGCGGGCGTCTACGAGGCGCCGCGCGGCGACACCGAGATCGCCCTGGCGGCGATCTGGTGCGAGCTGCTGCAGCTCGAGCAGGTCGGCCGCAACGACAACTTCTTCGCGCTGGGCGGCCACTCCCTGCTGGCGATCAACGTGATCGAGCGGATGCGCCAGGCCGGCCTGCATACCGACGTGCGCGCGCTGTTCAACGCGCAGACGCTGGCGGCGCTGGCCGCCGCGGTCAGCGCCGCGCCGCGCGAGCTGGCCGCGGCGCCCGACTACCGCCTGGCGGCGGACGGCGGCACCATCACGCCGGACATGCTGCCGCTGGTGCGGCTCACGCAGGACCAGATCGGGCAGATCGTGCGGACCGTGCCGGGCGGCGCGGCCAACCTGCAGGACATCTACCCGCTCACGCCGATGCAGGAAGGCATCCTGTTCCACCATCTGCTCACGCTCGAGCGCAACGGCGACCCCTACCTGCTGCGCAGCCTGTTCACGGCGCGCAGCCGCGAGCAGCTCGACGGCTTCGTGGCCGCGCTGCAACAGGTGATCCGCCGTCACGACATCCTGCGCACCGCCACCGTCTGGGAGGATCTCGACGCGCCGGTGCAGGTGGTCTGGCGCGACGCGCCGCTGACGGTCGAGCAGGTCGTGCCCGATCCGGCCGGCGGCCCGGTCATCGAACAGATCGAGCAGCGCTTCGACCCGCGCCGCTACCGGCTCGACCTGCGCCGCGCGCCGATGATGCACCTGGCGTTCGCCGAGGATCCCGCCAACGGCCGCTGGGTCGCCGCGCTGCTGTTCCATCACCTGATCGACGACGCCTCGTCGATGCGGCTGATCCGCGCCGAGATCCTCGCGCATCTGTGCGACGAGGTCGACAGCCTGCCGGCGCCGGTGCCCTATCGCGACTACGTCGCCCAGGTCCAGTCGAGCGCCTCGCAGCATGACCACGAGGGCTTCTTCCGCGAGATGCTCGGCGAGGTCGACGAACCGACCCTGCCGTTCGGCGTGCACGACGTCTCCGGCGACGGTCACGGCATCGATCGCGCCGAGCTGCAGCTCGACGCCGGGCTGAGCCAGCGCATCCACGCGCAGGCGCGGCGCCTGCGCGTCAGCCCGGTCAGCCTGCATCACCTGGCCTGGGCGCGCGTGCTGTCCCTGCTGTCGGGACGCGACGACGTGGTGTTCGGCACCGTGCTGCTGGGCGGCATGCAAAGCGCGAGCAGCGAGCGCGCGATGGGGATGCTGATCAACACCCTGCCGATCCGTCTCGACGTGGGCGCGCCGGCGGTCGAGGAGGCCGCGCGCGAGGCCCACCGGCGCCTGAGCGAGCTGCTGCTGCACGAGCACGCGCCGCTGACGCTGGCGCAGCGCTGCAGCGGCATCGCCGCGCCGGCGCCGCTGTTCAGCGCGCTGATGAACTACCGCCAGGGCGGCGACCTCGACGAGGAGACCGGCGACGAGGGCCTGCCCGACGACTACGGCATCGAGTTCCTCGATACCGAGACGCGCAACAACTACCCGCTGACCATCATGATCGACGACCTCGGCACGGGCTTCGGCCTGACCGTGCTGGCGCTCGACGATTTCGGCGCGCAGCGCGTGTGCGGCTACATGAGCCAGGCGCTCGACAGCCTGTGCGACGCGCTGGAACGCGCGCCGCAGGTGTCGGTACGCACCCTGGCGGTGATGCCGCCGGCCGAGCGCGAGCAGGTGCTGCGCGGCTTCAACGACACCGCCGTCGAGTTCTCCGGCGAGACCACCCTGCACCGGCTGTTCGAGGCGCAGGCGGCACGCACGCCGGAAGCGGTCGCGCTGGTGGCCGAGGACGGCACGCTGAGCTTCGACGGGCTGAACCGGCGCGCCAACCAGGTCGCGCATCGCCTGCTGGCGCTGGGCGCGCGCCCCGACGACCGGGTCGCGATCTGCACCGAGCGCAGCGTCGACATGGTGGCCGGCCTGCTCGGCATCCTGAAGGCGGGCGCGGCCTACGTGCCGATCGATCCGTCCTATCCCGACGAGCGGATCGCCTACATGCTGGCCGACAGCCGGCCGATCGCGCTGCTCACGCAAGGCGCGCTGCAGGCGCAGTTCGCCGCCGCCGGCGTGCCGGTGCTGCTGCTCGACGACGAGGGCGAGCACGCCGACGGCCTGCGCTCGCAATCCGATCGCGATCCCGACGTGCGCGAGGTCGGCCCGGGCAACCTGGCCTACATGATCTATACCTCGGGCTCGACCGGGCAGGCCAAGGGCGTGATGGTCGAGCACCGCTCGGTGGTGAACTTCTGGAACGTGCTGCGGCACGGCATCTACGCCGACATGCCGGACCATTCCACCATCGCCCTGAACGCGGCCTTCTCGTTCGACATGTCGATCAAGGGGCTCTCGCAGCTGCTCTCGGGCCACCGCCTGGTGCTGATCCCGCAGGCGATCCGCGCGAGCGGCGCCGAGTTGCTGGCCTTCCTGCGCCAGCATCGGGTGGACGGCTTCGACAGCACGCCCTCGCAGCTCGAGGGCCTGCTGGCCGCGGGCCTGCTTGAGCCGGGCGACTACCAGCCGGGCAGCGTGCTGTTGGGCGGCGAGGCGATCAATGCCGTGACCTGGGAGCGGCTGCGCGCCTCGGACACGATCCGCTTCCACAACATGTACGGCCCGACCGAGTCGACCGTCGACGCCACCATCGGGCTGATCCGCGAGCTCGGCGAGCGCCCGAGCATCGGCCGGCCGATCGCCAACACCCAGGTCTACCTGCTGGACGCCCACGGCGAGCCGGTGCCGGTAGGCTGCGTGGGCGAGATCCACGTCGGCGGCGTGCAGGTCGCGCGCGGCTACCACGAGCGGCCGGCGCTGAGCGCCGAGCGCTTCGTCGAGGACCGCTTCTCGGCGCTGCCCGGCGCGCGTCTCTACAAGACCGGCGATCTCGGGCGCTGGCTGCCGGACGGCACGCTCGACTATCTCGGCCGCAACGACTTCCAGGTCAAGATCCGCGGCTTCCGCATCGAGCTGGGCGAGATCGAGGCACGGATCGCCGCCTACCCGGGCGTGCGCGAGGTGCAGGTGATCGCCCGCGAGGACAGCCCGGGCGAGCGCCGCCTGGTGGCCTACCTGGTGCGCCAGGCGGGCAGCGCGCTATCGACCGCCGAGCTGCGCGCGACGCTGGCCGAATCGCTGGCCGAGCACATGGTGCCGAGCGCCTTCGTGGTGCTCGACGCCTTCCCGCTGACCACCAACGGCAAGCTGGATCGCCGCGCGCTGCCCGAGCCCGATTCGAGCTCGGTGGTCACGCGCGAGTACGAGGCGCCGCTCAACGAGACCGAGGCCAGGATCGCCGCGATCTGGCAGGACCTGCTGCACCTGGAGCGGGTCGGCCGCCACGACCAGTTCTTCGAGTTGGGCGGCCATTCGCTGATGGCGGTGCAACTGCTCGGGCGGGTCCGCAAGCATGCCGGCATCAAGGTCTCGCTGCGCGACTTCCTGGCCCGGCCGACCGTCGCGAGCCTCGCGGCGCTCGGCGGCCAGGCCGCGGCGGCGCCGCTGCGGGCGATCCCGCGCGCCGACCGCCAGGCCCCGCTGCCGCTGTCGTTCGCGCAGCAGCGGCTGTGGTTCCTCGATTCGCTCGATCACGCGATCGGCGCGGCCTACCACCTGCCGGTCGCGCTGCGCCTGACCGGCGAGCTGGACCGCGAGGCGCTGCTCGCGTGCCTGCGCACGGTGATCGCGCGCCACGAGATCCTGCGCACCAACTTCGTCTCCGACGAGCTCGGCCGGCCGCGGCAGCAAATCCACGCCGAGCCGCGCTTCGCGCTGGCCGAGCACGACCTGCGCGGCCTGCCGCGCGGCGAGCAGGACGCCGCGGTAGCACGGATCGGCGACGACGAGGCCGGCACGCCCTTCGACCTGGCCCGCGATCCGCTGATCCGCGGCCGCCTGCTGCTGCTCGATGCGCAAAGCCATGTGCTGCTGGTCACCCTGCATCACATCGTCTCCGACGGCTGGTCGACCGGCGTGCTGGTCGAGGAAGTCAGCCGCCTGTACGCCGCCCGCCTCGCCGCGCAGCCGGATCCGCTGCCGGCCCTGCCGCTGCAGTACGCCGACTACGCGGCCTGGCAGCAGGGGCGCCTCGGCGAGGAAGGGCTCGACCGCCAGGTGGCGTTCTGGCGCGACCAGCTGGCCGGCGCGCCGGCGCGGCTGGCGCTGCCGACCCGCGCGGCACGCCCGGCGGTGCAGCGCTATGCCGGCGCCAGCCTGCCCTTCGCGCTGTCGGCCGAGGCCAGCGCGGCGGTGCGCGAGCTGGGCCAGCGCCATGGCGCGACGGTCTTCATGACCTTGCTGGCGGGCTGGTCGGTCCTGCTCGGCCGCCTGGCCGGGCAGCAGGACGTGGTGATCGGCTCGCCGGTGGCGAACCGCCCGCGCGCGGACCTGGAAGGCCTGATCGGCTTCTTCGTCAATACCCTGGCGCTGCGCGTGAGCTTCGGCGACGGCATGAGCGTGGCCGAGCTGCTCGAGCAGGTCAGGACCACGGCGGCGGCCGCCTACTCGCACCAGGAAGTGCCGTTCGAGCAGGTGGTGGAGGCGCTGCAGCCCTCGCGCAGCCTGGCCCACAGCCCGATCTTCCAGGTCATGCTGAGCCTGAACAACACGCCGGCCACCGACCTGGCGCTGCCGGGGCTGGTGCTGGAATCGCTGGACCAGGCGCAGACCACCAGCCAGTTCGACCTGACCCTGTCGCTGGCCGACGACGGCGAGGTGATCGCCGGCGCGCTGATCTATGCCGCCGACCTGTTCGACGCGCCATTCGCCGTCAGCACCGGCGAGCGATTCGCCCAGGTGCTCGCCGAGATGGCGGCCGACCCGGGGCGGCCGATCGGCTCGCTGGTGCCGGAGCTGACGGCGCCCGCGCCGCGGGACCCGGCGCTCGAGGCCGAGCCGGCCCTGCCTGCCGGGGACGACGAAGCGGACGAGGCCGCGCACGACGGCGATGACACGCCGCGCGGCGAGATCGAGCAGGCCATCGCCGCGCTCTGGCAGCAGTTGCTCTCGCGCGAGCGGGTGGGCCGGCACGATCACTTCTTCGAGCTCGGCGGCATCTCCCTGATGGCGGTGCAGATGGTCTCGCAACTGCGCAAGAAGCTCGGCATGCCGATCGACATGCGCGACCTGTTCCGCAAGCCGACCGTGGCCGGCTTCGCGGCCTCGCTGCGCCGCGACGGCCAGGCCGCGCGTCACCCGAACCTGGTGCCGGTGCGCACCGGCGCCGGCACGCCGCTGTTCCTGGCGCATCCGGTGGGCGGCGGCGTGAAGTACGCGCACGACCTGGCGCCCTGGCTCGACGCCGGCATGCCGGTGTACGGCCTGGCCGCGCCGGGCTTCGGCGAGGGCGAGACGCCGCTGCGCGAGATGGCCGCGCTGGCCGGCGCGCACGTCGCGGCGATCCGCGCGGTCCAGCCGCAAGGGCCCTACCGGATCGCCGGCTGGTCGGCGGGCGGGCTGGTCGCCTACGAGATCGCGCGGCAGTTGCTCGCCGCCGGCGAGCAGGTGCAGTTCCTCGGCCTGATCGATGCGGCGCGGCCGGCTGCCGCCGCCGTCGCGCAGGCCTCGACGCTCGACGAGATCGCCTACCTGCGCGACTGGCTGCCCGAGCAGCTCAACGCGGACCTGCAGCAAGGCTTCGAGCGGCTCGCCGCCGAGCGCGACCTGCCGGCCCTGCTGTCGTTCGCCCAGGCCAACGGGCTGCTGCCGCCGGACATCCCGCGCGAACTCGACGCGGCCCTGCTGTCGCGCTACCTGGCGGTCGCGGCGGCCACCCAGCAGGCGGTGCTCGGCTACCGGCCGGAGCCGCTGCAGGCGCCGGTCACGCTGTTCGCCGCGGCCGGCGAGGCGCGCGAGGACGCCGCGCTCGGCTGGGCGCCGCTGCTCGGCGATCGCCTGCAACGGGTGCCGGTGGCGGGCACGCACATGACGGTGGTGGCCATGCCGCATGTGCAGGCGCTCGGCGCGGCCATCACGCAGGCGCTCGGCGTCGGCGTGGCGGGCGTGGTGGAGTAAGCACGAGCCCTGCCCGCGGCCGCCGCGGGCAGGGCTTCCCGACACCGCATGCCGACCTTGCCGGGACAGGGGACAGGGGACAGGGGACAGGGTCGCGGCCTGCGTCGACTGTCGCGCTTTGCGATGACAGACGCGGCCCGGATTCGATGTTTCAATCCTTCAAGCATCGGGCCGTTCGCGCCAGCGCGCGGGAACGGCCGCGAACGAATCTGCCGATACAGGGACACTCAATGACAGTCCGCAATGACGCCAGCGCCGGTCCGTTGGAATATCCGTGGAGCCTCACCGGCTTTCCCAACTACGAAGCCTCGGAGGAGATCGATTCGCTCGACGCGCGCGACCTCAGCCAGGAGGATTTCCACAAGCACTACGTGATGCAGAACCTGCCCTGCCGGGTACGCGGCGCGGCGGCGCACTGGCCCGCGTTCCGGGAGTGGCGCGATCCGGAATACTTCAAGCGGGCCGCCAACGACATCCAGGTGGAAGCGCGCCACTATCCCTGCTCGGAGCTGATCGCCTGGGTCAACGAGGACATCCGCCAGAAGCTGATCGACGACATCGGCACCAACATGAAGGGCATGCCCTTCCATGCCTTCCTCGACGAGATGAAGCTCAACGGCGGCCAGCTGGTGCTCGACGCCTGCGAGTTCGACGACAAGTCGCCGCTCGCGGAGCTGCAGCAGGACATCACCGGCTACACCTTCCTGCAGAACGCCGGCAAGCCGCGCGTCAACCCGCTGTACCGCGCCTTCCTGTATCGCGGCTCCTACACCGACTGGCACTTCCACGCCGCCGACGAGACCCTGATGACCCAGGTGGTCGGCGCCAAGGAAGTGCTGATCCTGCCGCCCGACGACGTGTCGTGGCAGGCCCTGCTGCCGGTGATCCGCGAGAACGGCTACCTGTTCGACGTCGACAGCCGGCGCTACGCGGGCTTCTCGAAGCTGCGGCCGTATCGCGTGCTGGTGGAGCCGGGCGATGCGCTCTACATCCCGGTGTTCTGGTGGCATGCGGTGGAATCGGTCGGCACGCAGTTCGGCGTGACGGTGGCCAGGACCTTCGCCTCGCCGCTGCACATCAACGGCGACTGGCAGTATCCGGCGGTCAGGAAACTCGCCCGCACCTACGCGCTCAGCCCGTTCGCGCCGCTGCTGGTCGGCGCGCTGGCCTATGCGCTGGCGCACAAGGTGCTGAAGCGGATCGGCTTGCGCTCGTCGCGACGCTGAGGTATCCCGAGCATCGCGGCGCCGCGCTCAGGCGGGACGTCCCCGCCTCGACGGCGCGCCCGCCGGCCCGAACCGCGATGCCATGCAGGCCCATGCAGGCGGCGCCGCCCCGGCGGGCGCGCCGCCCGCTGGTTCAGGCCGCCGCCTGCAGCGGCTCGCGCGACATCATCTCCCCCATCGCCACCACGATCTTGCGCGGCCCCTCGAAGGGATCGCGCGCATGCGCGGTCAGCATGTTGTCGAGCATCACCACGTCGCCGCGGCGCCAGTCGAAACGCACCGCGCAAGCCTCGTAGGCCCGGCCGATCAGCGCCATGTCCTCGTCGGCGATCGGCGTGCCGTCGCCGTAGCAGACATTGCGCGGCAGGCACTCGGCACCGACCAGCTCGATCAGGTCCTCGCGCACGCCCGGGCCCAGGCAGTAGGGATGATGCAGCTGCACCTGGTTGAAGAAGGCGCGCTCGCCGGTCGACGGATGACGGATCACGCCCGCGCAGCGCGTGCGCATCTGGAAGGCGTCGTCCTCGAGCCAGCGGAACTCGGTGCCGGCCGCGCGGCAGCGCGCCTCGACCACGGCGCGATCGTCGGTCTTGAAGAACTCGCGCCAGGACAGGTCGAGCTCCTCGGTGAAGGTGCGCACGTACAGCAGCGACTTGCGCTCGATGCGCTCGACCAGCTCGGCCGGCAGCACGCGGATCATCTCGCGGATGTCGACCAGCGGCGTCGCGCCGCCCACCGGCGAGGGCACCTCGCAATAGAACCACTGCTTGCGCGGCCAGCTCTCCAGGTGCGAGCTCTCGTTGTGGAACAGAATCATTTCCTGCTCGGGATACGGGGTCGAGCGGTAGATGTTGCGCCCGCCTTCCTTCTTCGGCAGATCGCCGTAAGTTCCGTGCAAGCCCGGCGAAAGCGCCTCGGCGAAGCGCTCGAAATCCTGCGGGGTGGGCAGCGCGAAGCCGCGGAACAGGATCGCCGCGTGCCGGCACAGCGCCGCGTCGACGGCCTCGCGATGGCGGCTGGCCCAGGCGACCGGATCGTCGTGCGCGCGCGCCGGCTCGAACACCACCGGCAGGCTCGCCCCGTCGCGCAAGGTGGAGATCCGCACGCTGCCGTCGAAGGCGGCCTCGGGGTACAGCGCCGACGCTTCGGAGCCCGTATCGATCGCGTCGAGGTCCGGTGCAAGGGTTTGGGAATTCATCAGCGACTCCTGTCCGGGGCCGGCGGCCCCGCCATGGTCCGGGTGCGCTCGCCATGACGATGCCGCGACGCCGGGAGGGTTGTGGACGCGGCCCTCGCGGCGAAGCACGACAGGAACCGCAGCTTACCTGTCAGGCATTAGAGCATCGGCCCCCGGGCCTGTCTGTACTCCATAGCGGGGACAAAAACGGCGCCCCGCCCCACGTCGCCGGCCGCGGGCGGCGATTGACGCTATCGCGCCACCTGCTATCGTGGTATTTAGTACATTGAATTTTCAGCTGAGAAACAATTCAAATTTTTATACGGATTTACACGCCATGGAAACATGAATCGTTAACCATTCCATGGTCGTCGATTGACGAATCCGGTTGTTTTTATTCCTGTCATCGAATCATAAGAAGATATTTCCGATTGATCATTTTTTCGTTATCCGATCGAATGGATGGGAAAGTTTCCTTCACCGCCAGGCCTGCAAATTCAATCGTCAAGAACAAAATGAAACTGAAAACCAGACCTGTTCTTCAGGTCGTCAATTCAGTATTTACGGCGCTTCGCGTCGATCGACAGTCCATCGTCTCGACGATGCGACGCCGGGGGAATTGATCGATATTAGGGGAATAAAAGGACCTGCGCAGGGGTTATCGATGAAGCCTGCGCGTTCGAGCGGACCGGACCGATCCGTCGAATCCGGAGCACCCGGGACGGGCTCCAGGCAACCGGCACCACGTGCCGGCATGCGCAACACACGACAGGGCTATCATGCGCGACAGCATCGTGAAACTTGGCAGGGTGATCTCGAACGTGGGGACCACCCGATTCTTTTCAGCCATGCAGCGCTTCATCAGCGGCACGGTCACGATCGACATGATGCACGTCTCGATCTGGCATACCGATCCGCACCTCGGCCGGCTGGTCGGCGCCTCGACCATCCACGGCATGGAACTGCACGACAGCGGCATCGGCCAGCGCCTGCCCGAGACGCTGATCGAGCAGATCCTCGATCCGGACGGCCCGCGGCTGATCCATCTCGCGCCGCGCCTGTTCGACGACGAAAGCGCGGTCACGCCGGCCCATCGCTGCATCATCCTGATGCGGCGCGTGCGCACGCATTTCGTGGTGTTCCTGCAGCGCGAGGCCGAACGCGGCGACTTTCGTCCCGACGAACTGGCCTCGCTCGGCGAGCTCTCGCAGGCGCTGCTGCCGCTGGTCGAGCAGCATGCCTCGATGCAGCAGCCCGCCACCGCGAGCGACGACGACGAGTTCTTCGCGCCGCCGGCCGGCGAGGCGAGCGCGGCCTTGCCCGACAGCGCCGCCGACACGCTCTCGCAGCGCTTTCGCGAACGCCTCGAGCAGCAGAACATCACGCTGTCCTCGCGCGAGCAGCAGGTCTGCATCCTGATCCTGTCGGGCTATACCCTGCCCGCGATCTGCGACGAGCTGGACCTGCGCGCCAGCACCATCGAAACCTACCTGAAGCGCGCCCGCATCAAGCTCGGCCTGAGCGGACGGCACGGCCTGTCGCGCTGGATGATCGAATGAACGCCTGAAGGCGGCGAAGGCAGCGTATCGCTCAGGCCGGCTCGCGGCTGGCGCGGGCGGCCTGGGCGACGCCCGCCTCGCGCACCACCTCGCGTCCCACCTCGCCGCTCGCCTGGGCCGGCGCCTCGTGCCGCGAGGCCGGGGACGACGACGAGGGCCGCAGGGGCCGATGCAGCAGCCGCCCCAGGCGCGCCTGCCCGCGGTCGAGCAGCATGAAGGCGACCGGCACCAGCAGCAGGCTCAGCAGGGTCGAGCTGACCAGCCCGCCGATCACGGTCACCGCCATCGAGGAACGGAACGCGTCGCCGCGCATGTCGAGCGCGAGCGGCAGCAGGCCCGCCATCATCGCCAGCGTGGTCATCACGATCGGCCGCGCGCGCTTGCGGCAGGCATCGACGATCGCCTCGGCGCGCGAGATGTCCGAGCCGCGCCGGGCGATCTGCACATGCTCCACCAGCAGGATCGCGTTCTTGGTGCTGAGCCCCATCAGCATCAGCACCCCCACCAGCGAAGCCAGCGACAGCCCCAGCCCCGGCAGCAGCGCGAGCGCGGCGGCCGCGCCGCCCAGCGAGAGCGGCAGCGCCACCAGCACGGTGGCCGGCAGCACGAAGCCGCCGAACAGCAGCACCAGGATCGCGCCTGCAGATGGCGCGCACCGGCACGCCCAGCAACCCGAACGTCGTGATCGGCCGCGACGGCTGGCTGTTCTACGACGAGTACTACACGCCGGGCCAGCCGCACTTCGCCTCGCTGTACG
>NZ_VWWC01000170.1:0-15656 GCF_011753175.1 Burkholderia sp. Cy-637
GTTCGTGATGCTGCGTCCGCTCGCGGCCGCGCGGCAGCCCTCGCCGGCCGTGCTGCGGCTCGCCCTGCAGCCGGTGCCGGGCGGCGTGACGATCGACATCGTCAAGCGCCGCGGGCCGGCCGCGGCGGCACCGCTCGAGCTGGCCTTGCCGTCGCCGATCGTGGAGGGTCGTTATGCGCGTCTTGCTCGGCATCCATCTGCCGCGCCTGCCGCTCGACGTGTGCGCACCGCCGTCTGAGGACGGCGTGGGCAGCGCGGTGCTCGAGCAGGGCGTGGTGCTGATGGCGGATGCCACGGCCCGTGCCGGCGGCGTGCGCCCCGGCATGAAGCGCGGCGGCGTGCTGACGCTGGCGCCCGAGACGCGGCTCGTCGAGCGCGATCTCGCGCGCGAGGCCGATGCGTTGCGCGCGGTCGCGATCGCGCTGCTGCGCTTCTCGCCCTCGGTCGCGCTCGACGAGGAGGCGACGCTGATCGTCGATGTCGGCCCGAGCCTGCGCCTGTTCGGTGGGCTGCCTTCCTTGTGTCGCCAGGTGCGGGCGGCACTCGACGCGCTGGGTTACGCGGCGCGCCTGGGTGCCGCGCCGACCGGCCGCGGCGCCTGGTTGCTGGCGCGCGCCCGGCCACGTCGGGGGCGGCGCCGGCGCGTGATGCGCGAGGCCACGCTGCGGTGCTCGCTCGATGCGTTGCCTTGCGAGCTGATGCCGGCCGCGCGCGATTACGCCGGCTGGCTCGACGGGCTCGGCTGCGCGACGCTGGCCGATCTGCGCCGGCTGCCGCGTGCCGGCTTGCAGCGGCGCTGCGGGCCCGAACTGCTGGCCTCGCTCGATCGCGCCTATGGCGACTTGCCCGAGCCCTTTGCCTGGCTGCCGATTCCCCCCGAATTCGATGTGCGGCTCGAACTGCCCGAACGCGTCGAGCATGCCGAGGCGGTGCTGTTCGTCGCGCGCCGTCTGGTCGCCCAGCTCGGCGGCTGGCTGGCCGCGCGGCAGTTGTCGGTCGCGGTGCTGCGCTTCGATCTCGATCACGAACGCGGCCGCGCGGCGGTGCCGCCCACCGCCATCGAGCTTGCCTTTGCCGAACCGACGCGCGACGAAACGCATTGCCTGCGCGTGCTCGGCGAACGGCTCGCGTGCCTCGAATTGCCGGCCGCGGTGCTCGCGGTACGGCTCGTCGCGATACGCGTCGAATCGGTCGCGCCGCCGCCCGTCGACCTGTTTCCCGAGCCGGGGCGCACGCGCGAGGCCCGCGCGCGGCTCGTCGAGTTGCTGAGCGCCCGGCTCGGCGCGGACAACGTGCTGCGTGCCGTGCCTTCGGCCGACTATCGCCCCGAAACCGCGAACCGCTGGCTGCCCCTGCATGCGCCGGCCGGGCGCTTGCCGGCCCAGCCGATCGCGTCGCCGCGTCCGGCCTGGCTGCTGGCCGAGCCGATTCCGCTCGCGATGCGCGATGAGCGGCCCTGCTATCGCGGGCAGCTTCGCATCGTGTCGAGCTTCGAGCGTATCGAGGGCGGCTGGTTCGACGGCCGGATCGTCCTGCGCGACTACCACGTCGCGCAGGACGAGGACGGGGCCTGTTACTGGATCTATCAGGATCGCGAGGGCGAGGCGCGGCGCTGGTTCCTGCACGGCCTGTTCGGGTGAGGCGATGGGGAACTCAGATATTCGTGCTCGCCGGAATCCTGCTGGGCAACAGGTAGGGATAGGGCCAAGGGCGGTTCCGGTTGCGCAGATTGATGAGGTCCTCGATTTTCTCGAGCGATTGCCTGAATCTCTGCAAGGGGCCGCCATCTCCCGTGATCCTGGGATCGACCATGAGAGGGCGGTGCGGGAAGCTATTGCAGAGATAGTCCCCGAGCTTTCGATAATGGACCCCGCCCAATATCGTGTAGATGGCGATACGTTCGATCGCCGAGATCATGGGCGGCAGCATGGCCTCCCAGTCTCGTCGCGATTGACCGTTGATCGAGGTGGGCGCCGGGGCGCACGAGAGGGCCGATAGCGCGGGCGCATAGAGGCAGTAGTCGGGCTGCGAAAAATTGACGGCCGCGTGCTGCGCGCTCGCGTTGAAGATGACCAGGGTCAGGACGTCGATCAGCTGTTGCCGGGATTGGATCGTCACGAAACCCTTCACCCGGCCGCTACCGGCCACGTCCTTGGTCCAGGCCGCCAGTTCGTAGTCGTTGATCACGGCGCTGTCCGACAGGTAATAGACACCGACGTATTCACCAACCCACCGCCGGATGGCATTCCAGATCAGCATGCCGTCGTCGCGATACGGATAGTCCGGCAGGTCGTACGGGTTGTCGATCTTCCGGTTCGCCAGTTCCCTGGGCAGCATGTGCTCGTAGAAATCGAAGGCCAGCCTGTCCGCGGCGATTTCGGCGGCGATCCGCGGTATCGGCGCGGCGAACAGCGTGTTGATGAAACCCAGCGGGACGTTGGGCAGCAGCGCCAGCGCGGCGCCCTCGTTGATGAACAAGGTGCCTTCGAAATGAGGCATCAGCAAGGGGTGCAGGGGATGCGCGGGCGGAAGGTTGCGGTTCGTCGCCATGGCGAACGCTTCGCTGACCAGATGGGTGCGCGCCAGGTGCACGTACATCTCGTGATAGTTCTCCTCGGCGTTCTGGACCACGGTCTTGGCTTGCTGCCAGGCCCAATACGCGGATTCGTCGGAGGCGGGGGCGGGCAGGAAGAGGGGATGAGTCGCCGGATCCTGCCCGCATTGAATCGCGACGGGCACCAGCGATTCCGCGCCCCGAGGGCGCGCGAACAGGGCGATCGGCGCAAATGCGTAGCCCTTGCCCGTCAGCAGCTTCGAGACCGGCCCCGAGGTCGCCAGGGCGCGATTGTCGACATAGTCGAGCAGGTAGAGCCGGCGTTCGCGCGCCGCGGCGGAAAGATCGTCGGCGTTGCCCATCACCTGCCGATACTGCTGGTCGGTCAGGGGGAATTTCGCGGGCAGCTCCGATACGCCCTGGATGAGAACCGGGTTCTGGCCGCTCACGCGCAGGCGCGCGAAGACGTCGTCCCGGTGAAAATGGTCGGCATATTCGGGGAGCTCGATGGTCGCGAACAGCGCCTTGTACTTGTCCTCGCCGTTCACGTTGTGCATGGCGGTGTAGCGGGCATCGGTGGGAGCGATGGCGCCATGGATGAAGCTGTTGATGTCGGTGAGCAGGCCGATGATTTTTCTATTGAGATTCGCGAGTCTTTGCGGAGTGTTCGAGCCGCTCGGATTCTTGAGAATCGAATCGTAGCTGGCCTGTGCCGAGTCGATGCCTCTGCATATCCTGTCGATCGTTGTTTTCCAGGCTACGCCTAATTCGCCCGGTATTGCGGCAATGAAATTAACGAGAATCCTGGCGATGATCGAGGCGAATTTCAATAACCACTCGAGTGAGGGGAGATCGTCGTAAGTCACGGTGGCTGCCATCGGAATGCCGGTGGCGTTGGGGAATCGAGTCGTCCACCTATATTGGATATGCCGTTGATTCACTTGATTGCGGCGATTGATCTTTCCGATGAAGCTGTCGTTTTGCGGAAGAAGGGGAAGGGATGCGCCGAGGCGGCTGGAGGCGGGGGGCATCGACGGCTGGGCCGAGGCCGAGGCGGCATTCGCGTTATTGAGGACATTGTCGAGCAGGGTGCTTAATCCGGCCAGTAATCCTGCTTTTGCCGTGGCGGGCAGGATCGCGGTGCTGGAGAGAATGGCGGCTTTTTTCAATGCGTCTCTTCGTTTCAAGATAAATGTCCATGGCTGAAGGGTTGATGCGCTTGCGATTGTTGTTGGGGTGTGTGGAAGTGTTTTTTTTGCATTTGATTGTGGGTTGATTCGAAGAGAGGGTTTGTCTGAAAAGTCGCGTTTTGTATTTTGATTTGATATTGGTCAATGCAGAGGACGGGATATATTTGTCCGGGAGCATTGAGGAGGCGCGGCGACGCAGGCTGTCCTGACTGCGGGTGGGGCTGAGGGAAACGGGGCGGAATCGTCCGGGAATATTCTGTTTGACGGATCTGCAACGGGCCGGGATTTTGCGCCACAATACTGTATGCATATCCAGTATTGTGGGTCCTCATCATGAACCGTCTGGTCGTCCTTTCCCGCCGCCGTGCGTCATCGCACGCGATGCCGATGCCAGGGCATTTCGCGAACGCCGGGCGAAGCAGCCAGGCCGTCGAGCGCGGTCGCCTTCCGAAGGGCGGGAGGGCTGTCTGCCACGGTGGCCGCCAAGGCGGGGAAGACGAGTCGCCGCGCGGATTCCCTCACGGCCTGTCCGGGTGAGGCGATGGCGATTCCGAATGCCTTGCCCGCTTATGCGGAGCTGTTCTGCCGATCGAACTTCTCGTTCCTGCACGGCGCCTCGGCGGCCGAGGAACTGGTCGAGCGCGCGCAGGCGCTTGGCTATCGCGGCATCGCGATCACCGACGAGTGCTCGCTGGCAGGCGCGCCGCGCATGCACGTGGCCGCGAAGGCGAATGCCGAAGCCTTGCTCAAGCAATGGGAAGAGGCGGGCGGCGATCCGGCAAGCAAGCCCGAGCCGCTGCGCCTGGTGATCGGCTCGTATTTCGATGTGACGGCCGATGTGGTGGCGCCGGGCGGCGATCCGGGCCCTGGCGCCTTCGGGCTGGTGCTGCTCGCGCGCAATCGCGAGGGTTACGGCAATCTCTCCGAGCTGATCTCGTGGCGGCGCATGGCGTCGAAGAAGGGCACTTACACGCTGACGCCGCGCATGCTGGCTGCCCCGCCTTCCGAGTTCGCGCATCTGCGCGGCGTGCCCGATTGCTTCGCGATCCTCGTGCCGAGTTATCCCGTGCGTGCCGACGTGCTCGATGCGCAGGTGGCGTGGTTCAAGCACGTCTTCGGCGAGCAGGCGCGGCTCGGACTCGTGCAGTTGGGGCGAGCGCTCGATGGCGTCTATCGCGAGACGATCGAGGCCGCGAGTGTGCAGCGCGCGATGCCGTTGGTCGCGCTCGGTGACGTGACCATGCATGCGCGCTCCTGCAAGCCCTTGCAGGACATCATGACGGCGATTCGCGTCGGGCAGCCGGTCGGTGAATGCGGTTATGCGCTGGCGTCGAATGCCGAGCAGCATCTGCGCAGGCTGGGGCGGATCGGGCGGCTGTTTCCGGCGGAGGCGCTTGCGGAGACTTGTCGGGTGCTTGGTGCCTGTTGCTTCGAGATGGGGGACTTGAAGTACGAGTATCCGCGCGAGATCGTGCCCGAAGGGATGACGCCGACAAAATACCTGGAGCAGGAAACCTGGAGTGGCGCGCGCAAACGCTACCCGAACGGTGTTCCCGATTCGGTGAAGGAGCGTATCGAGTACGAACTGGGCCTGATCGCCGAGATGGAGTACGAACCGTTCTTTCTCACCGTCTACGACGTTGTCAAGTTTGCCCGCAGCCAACAGATCCTCTGCCAGGGCCGCGGCTCCGCCGCGAACTCGGTGGTCTGCTATTGCCTGGGTGTGACCGCGGCGGATCCCGGCCGGACCACCATGTTGTTCGAGCGATTCATCAGTCGTGAGCGCGGCGAGCCGCCCGATATCGACGTGGACTTCGAGCATGAGCGACGCGAGGAGGTCATTCAGTATATCTATCGAAAATACGGCAATGACCGAGCGGCACTCGCGGCGGCTGTCTCGACCTATCGCCCGCGCGGTGCGCTGCGTGAAACCGGCAAGGCGCTTGGTGTCGACCTGATGCTGGTCGAGCGTGTCGCCAAGGAGCATCGGTGGTTCGACGGCCGCGCCGATTTGCTTGCACGTTTCGCTTCGGTTGGGCTCGACCCCTCGGCGCAGATCATCCAGGCCTGGGCCGAGATGGCTTCGAGGCTGCTCGGTTTTCCGCGTCATCTGTCGCAGCATTCCGGTGGCTTCGTGATTAGCCGCGACAAGCTCACACGACTGGTACCGGTCGAGAATGCCGCGATGGAAGGGCGATGCGTAATCCAATGGGACAAGGACGACCTCGAGGCGCTCGGGTTGATGAAGGTCGATGTGCTCGCCCTCGGCATGTTGACGGCCTTGCGGCGCGCGTTCGATTTCGTCGGCGAGTGGCGCGGCAAGCGCATGAGCATCGATGACATTCGCGAGGGCGACAAGGCGACCTACGACATGATCTCGAATGCCGATACGGTGGGCGTATTCCAGATCGAGTCGCGCGCGCAGATGTCGATGTTGCCGAGATTGCGGCCGGAGAATTACTACGATCTCGTGATCGAGGTCGCGATCGTGCGGCCTGGGCCGATCCAGGGTGGCGCCGTGCATCCCTACCTGAAGCGGCGGCAAGGACTCGAACCGGTCAGTTATCTGAAGGATGACCTCAGACCTGCGCTGGAGCGCACCAAGGGCGTCCCGATCTTCCAGGAACAGGTGATGCAGATCGCCATCATCGCGGCCGGCTTCACCCCGGGCGAGGCCGACGAGCTGCGGCGCGCGATGGCGGCCTGGAAACGCAAGGGTAACCTGGAGAAGTATCGCGAGAAGATCGTCAAGGGCATGGCGGAGCGTAATTACCCCTCGGAGTTCGCCAGCCAGATCTTCGAGCAGATCAAGGGCTTCGGCGAATACGGTTTCCCGGAAAGCCACGCGGCGAGCTTCGCGATCCTCGTCTACGCCAGCAGCTGGCTCAAGTGCCACGAGCCGGCGATCTTCCTCGCCTCGCTGCTGAACAGCCAGCCGATGGGTTTCTATCCGCCCGCGCAACTGGTGCAGGACGCCAAGCGACACGGCGTGACGGTGCGCCCGATCGACGTGACGGCGAGCAACTGGGATGCCTCGCTCGAACCGCTGCCCGACGAGCCGCCGCCCGAAGGCCGCCCGGCGGTACGTCTCGGCATGTCGCTGGTTGCCGGACTGGGCCGCGAAGCCGCGCTGCGAATCGAGGCAGCACGCCAGCAGGGCCCTTTCGCGAGCGTCGACGATCTCGCGCGCCGCGCGCGGCTCGAACGGCGCGACCTGGAGGCACTGGCGGCCGCGAACGCCTTCGCTACGCTGGCCGGCAACCGGCGCGACGCCTTGTGGCAGGCGGTGGCCGCCGCGCCCTCGCGCGACCTGCTGGCGATGGCGCCGATCGACGAGCCGGTGCGGCCCGAACTCGGGGCGCCGTCCGAGGCCGACGACATCGTCGCCGACTATCGCACCATCGGCCTGACGCTGAACCGCCACCCGGTCGCGCTGCTGCGCGAGCAACTGCGCGCGCGGCGGCTGGCTTCCGCGCAGGAGCTGGCGCAGCATCGCAATCGCCGCCTGGCCCGCGCCTGCGGAATCGTGACGGCGCGGCAGATGCCGAGCACCGCGAAGGGCACGCTGTTCGTCACGCTCGAGGACGAGACCGGCAGCGTCAACATCATCGTTCGGCGCGAACTGCTCGAACGGCAGCGTCGCGAAATCCTCGATTCGCGGCTGCTGGCCGTCTACGGCGTCTGGCAATCCGAGAACGAGGTCCGGCACCTGATCGCGCAATACCTGGAGGACCTGACGCCGCTGCTGGGCAGCCTGCGCACCTCGAGCCGCGAGTTTCATTGAGCGCGATGCGCTTCAGACAATCAAAAAGATCCGAATTGGCGCATCGGTGATCGTATTTGCGATCATCGATGCGCCCGAGCTCCCTACAATACGTGGTCATGCATGCGGCTTCGCCGCTGCCCCGATCACCCACCTGGACGGACTCTTCCATGCAGCTCAGCAGCCAGAATTTCCAAGACGGCCAGCCGATCCCCGGCGAATTCGCCTTCGCCGTGCCCGATGCGGCCAGCCATGTCGCGTTGTCGGCCAACCGCAATCCGCAGCTCGCCTGGCGCGACGTGCCTGCGGGCACGCAATCCTTCGTGCTGGTCTGCCACGATCCCGACGTGCCGAGCCGCGGCGACGACGTGAACCAGGAAGGGCGCGTGGTGCCGGCCTCGCTGCCGCGTGTCGATTTCTTCCACTGGCTGCTGCTCGACATCCCGGCCGGCACCACCGAGATCGCGGCCGGCGCGCAGTCCGACGGCGTCATGCCGCGCGGCAAGCCGGGCCCGCAGGCGCCGGCCGGCCTGCGCCACGGCATCAACGACTACACCGGCTGGTTCGCCGGCGACGAGCAGATGAAGGGCGACTACTACGGCTACGACGGCCCCTGCCCGCCGTGGAACGACGAGATCGTCCATCACTACGTGTTCACCGTGTATGCGCTGGGCGCGCCCAGGCTCGAGGTGGACGGCCCGCTCACGGGCGCGAACGTGCGCGCCGCGCTGGCCAAGGCGCCGGTGCTCGGGCAGGCGAGCCTGACGGGCCTCTACAGCCTGAATCCCGCCGTGACGATCGGCTGAGGATGGATACGCGGGATCCGGGTTCGGCCGCGACGCCGCCGGCGCGTATCGCGGCCGGCGGCGGGGAAAACGGCGCCGCCCGTCCCGTCGAGGCGGACCCGGCCGCCTGGCGCTCGCCTTCGGGCGAGCCGTTGTTCCGGCGCGCGCTCTGCGCGCTGGGCCAGCCCTGCCTGAGCCAACCCCAGGCCACCTCGCGCTTCGTGTTCCATGACGCGACCCTGTTGCTGATCGCCGCGGGCCGGCTCGACATCGACGACGGCCTCGCGCCGCTTTCGGTCGATGCGCCGGATTCGCTGGTGCTGGTCGACCCAGGCAGTCGCGCCGACCTGCTGAAGACGCCGGGCGGTGCCGAGCGGCGTTTTCGCTCGGTCTTCCTGGGCTTGTCGGGCGCCTTGCTCGACGATCTGGAGCGCGCCGCACCGAGTCCGCGCGCGCCGGCACCGAACGCGCCATGGCGCTGCGTGCCGCTCGATACGGATCTCGCCGCCACGCTACGCCACGTGCTCGACAGCATCGCCGCTCCCGCGATCAGCGACGAGCGCCTGCGCCTCCGCCTGCTGGACCTGCTGCTGGCGCTCGCCGAACGCGGCCAGCGCTTCGCCCGACTCGACGCCGGCAGCACGGCCGCGCGCCTGCGCACGCTGATCGCCGAGGCGCCGGCGCATCACTGGACCGCGCAGACGGCCGGCAAGGCGCTGGCGATGAGCGCCGCCACCTTGCGGCGGCGCCTGGCGGCCGAGCAGGCGGCCTTCGAGGACCTGCTGATCGAGGTGCGCATGCACCACGCGATGATGCTGGTGCAGACCACGGCCTGGGGCATCGCGCATATCGCCGAGGCTTGCGGCTACCGATCTCGCGCCCGTTTCACGGAGCGCTTCCAGGCGCGTTTCGGCTGCCTGCCCTCGACGGTCAGATAAACCCTCCTGCCTCCCTCTTCGATAGATACCAGTTCGCCGAACTGGTCCTATGCAGGTATGGTTCGCTTGCCGAACCCGCCGTCTTTATCGCCCCACACGAGCCACTGGTATTCGACCTACGGGTAAATCCCGAGGCGCCAAAGCCTGATAAACAAAGCCGATTTCGCGCTAAAACGCTTGCCGGGCACGGCTTTTCAAGATGGCTCGGCGGCCCGTCCATCAAAATTGACTGGTATTAGTTTGGTTATATAATCACCTCGCTTCGGACGGGTGGGCCCGTCGCGGCGAACCGGTCCGCGACGCACACGGCAGCGGCAGGACGATCCGTCGGCCGCCATCGCCCGTCCGGACGACGGGCACGCGCATCGCTACGCGCCAGGCGGGGAACCCGCCGCCGATCGTGCTGTCCCGTCCATCAGCCGCCCGCATCGAGGCTCGATGCCAAGTCCATCGGGGCCCGCCGGCCGGCTTCCTCTCGCAACCGCAATACCGGAGTCAAGTGAACGCGATGCTGACCGGAAATCTACTGACACCCGAGGGCTGGCGCCACGGCACGATCGAATTCGGCAATGGCCGGATCACGTCGCTGAGCGGCCGGCCGGTCGATCCCTCGCGCAACGACGACCCCTACATCGTGCCGGGCTTCATCGACCTGCACGTGCATGGCGGCGGCGGCGCCGACGTGATGGAGGGCGGCGACGCGATCGAGACGATCGGCCGGACCCACGCGCGCTACGGCACCACCAGCCTGCTGGCGACCACCATGACCGCGCCGCGCGACGAGCTGATGAACGTGGTCTCGCAACTGGGCGAGCGCGCGCGCCATCGCACGCCGGGCTGCGCCCGTGTGCTCGGGGTGCACCTGGAAGGCCCCTACATCAATCCCGGCAAGCTCGGCGCGCAGCCCGACGCAGCGGTTTCCGCCGCGCTCGACGAGGTGCTGCGCTACCTGTCGATCGCGCCGATCCGGGTGGTCACGCTGGCGCCCGAGATCGCCGGCCATATCGAGATCATCTCGGAGATGGCCGCGCGCGGCGTGCGCGTGCAGCTCGGCCATTCGCTGGCCACCTACGAGGACGGCGTGGCCGCGCTCAAGCACGGCGCCTGCGGCTTCACCCACCTGTTCAACGCGATGTCGCCGCTGCACCACCGCAATCCGGGCCTGGTCGGCGCGGCGCTCGCGCATGCCGAATACGCGGAAATCATCCCCGACCTGCTGCACGTGCATCCCGGCGCGATCCGCGCCGCGCTGCGCTCGATCCCGCGCCTGTACGTGGTGACCGACAGCACCTCGGCCACCGGCATGCCCGACGGCGAATACCGGCTCGGCAGCCAGCACGTCACCAAGTGCCTGGGCGGCGTGCGCCTGGCCGACGGCACGCTGGCCGGCAGCACCCTGACCATGGACCAGGCGTTCCGCAACCTGGTCTCGATCGGCCTGCCGATCGCCGACGTCTCGAACCGCATGTCGCGCTACGCGGCCGACTACCTCGGCATCGAGGACCGCGGCCGCCTGGCGCGCGGCGCCTGGGCCGACGTCGCGGTGTTCGACCGCGACCTGAACCTGACCGCGACCTATGTCGAAGGAGAATCGATTGTCGAATATGCTTGAAGAGGCGCGCCAGGCGTCGCAGGTAGTGGCCGCCCAGCTGGCCGATCTGTCGCGTGTCGAGGCGCTCGCCGAGCGCCTGCTGGCCACCCCGCCGCAAGTCGCGCTGACGGTCGCGCGCGGCAGCTCGGACCACGCGGCCAGCTATTTCGCCAGCCTCACCATGAGCCGCCTCGGCGTGCCGGTGGCCTCGCTGCCGATGTCGGTCGCGACCCTGCAGCAGGCGCCGCTGCGCGTGCGCGACCAGTTCGCGATCGCCTTCTCGCAGTCGGGCAAGAGCCCCGACCTGGTCAACACCATGGCCGCGCTGCGCGAGGCCGGCGCGCTGACGGTGGCTGCCGTCAACGTCCTGCCCTCGCCGCTGGGCGACGCCTGCGAGCACGCGCTGCCGATCAGCGCCGGCCCCGAGCTGTCGGTGGCCGCCACCAAGAGCTATATCGCCATGCTGTCGCTGTCGGCGCAGATCGTCGCGCTCTGGCAGCGCGACGCGGCGCTGATGACGGGCCTGCGCGCCCTGCCCGAAACGCTCGCCAAGGCCGGCACGCTCGACTGGACCCGCGCCATCGACGAGCTGCGCGAGGTCGAGCGCATGATCGTGATCGGCCGCGGGCTGGGCCTGGCGATCGCCCAGGAAGCCGCGCTCAAGCTCAAGGAAACCTCGGGCATCCAGGCCGAGGCCTTCTCGAGTGCCGAGGTGCGTCACGGCCCGATGGAGCTGATCGACCGCGACTACCCGCTGCTGGTGTTCGCGCCGCCCGGGCCCGAGCAGGCCGGCCTGCTGCAGCTCGCCGCCGACATGCGCGCGCGCGGCGCGCGGGTGCTGCTGGCCGCGCCCGAAGGCACGCCCGAGGCGACCCTGCCGCTGGAACGCGCGGCCCACACGGCGCTCGATCCGATCGCCGCGATCCTGTCCTTCTACGTGATGGCCGCGCACCTGGCGGTGGCGCGAGGGCGCGATCCGGATGCGCCGCGTCACCTGAACAAAGTCACCGAAACTCACTGATCCCGCGAGATTGACGATGAGACGTGCCGAGGAGTCCCAGTTGAAGAAGCCATCCCCTGACCAGTTCGTGCTGCTCGCGCCGCTGACGGGGCCCGTCGTGCCGCTCGCCGACGTGCCGGACCCGGTGTTCTCCGGCGGCATGTTCGGCGACGGGATCGGTATCGATCCGCTCGAGGGCCGTCTGGTCGCGCCTTGCGAGGGCATCGTCACGCACCTGGCGCGCACCGGCCACGCGGTCACCATCACCACCGCCGAGGGCGCCGAGGTGCTGCTGCATATCGGTATCGACACGGTCGAGCTGAGCGGCCGCGGCTTCACGCCGAGGGTCGATGCGGGCGCGCGGGTGGCTCCCGGCGACGTGCTGGTCGAATTCGACCCGGACCTGGTCGCGCAGGCCGCGCCGAGCCTGGTCTCGGTGATCGCCATCGCGAATTCGGAAGCCTTCGAGATCGTCGAGCGCGCCGGCCGCGGCGTGGTGCGTGCCGGCCAGACGCCGCTGCTGACGCTGCGCGCGACCTCCACTGAAGTGGCCGCCGCCGCGCGCGACGTGGCCGACGCGATGGAAGCGCGTCGCCAGATCACGCTGGCCCACGCGGGCGGGCTGCATGCGCGGCCGGCCGCGCGCGCCCGGGAAGCGGCGCGCGGGCTCGACGCCAAGGTGCATATCCATTTCGGCGAGCGCAAGGCCGCGATCGAGAGCGTGGTCGGCCTGCTCGCGCTGGGCGCGGGCGAAGGCGCCGTGATCGAGCTGGTGGGCGTCGGCCCGCAGGCTGCCAAGGCAGTCGACGCGATCGCCGAGGAACTGTTGCGCGCCGCGCACGGCGAGGTGGAAGAGCGCCCGACGCGGCAGGCCTTCCCGGCGCCGGCGAGCGCGCCGCGCAATCCGGGCCAGCCGCTCGCGCCGAATACGCTGGCCGGCGTGTGCGCCGCGCCCGGCATCGCGGTCGGCCAACTGGTGCGCTGGGACCAGGCCGAGATCGTCCCGCCCGAGCTGGCGACCGGCACGCCGGCGGCCGAGAGCCGCCTGCTCGACCAGGCGCTCGGCGCGGTCGATGCCGAACTCGATCACACCGTGCGCAGCGCCTCGCAGCGCGGCGCGGTGGGCGAGGCCGGGATCTTCGCCGTGCATCGCGTGCTGCTGGAGGACCCGGCGCTGATCGACGCGGCGCGCGACCTGATCAGCCTCGGCAAGAGCGCCGGTTTCGCCTGGCGCGAAACCATCCGCGCGCAGATCGCCGTGCTCGGCAAGCTCGACGATCCGCTGCTGGCCGAGCGCGCCTCGGACCTGCGCGACATCGAGAAGCGCGTGCTGCGCGCGCTGGGCCTGAGCGCCGGCGCCGTGCGCGAGCTGCCCGACGAGGCCGTGCTCGGGGCCGAGGAATTCACGCCGTCGGACCTTTCCTCGCTGGACCGCCAGCGCGTCACCGCGCTGGTGATGGCACGCGGCGGCGCGACCTCGCATGCCTCGATCATCGCGCGCCAGCTCGGCATTCCGGCGCTGGTGGCGGTGGGCGACGCGCTGTTCGCGATCCCCGACGGCACCCAGGTGGTGGTCGATGCGACCGGCGGCCGGGTCGAACATGCGCCCACCGCGCTCGACGTCGAGCGCGCGCGCCTGGAGCGCCAGCGCCTGGCCGGCGTGCGCGAGGCCAATCGTCGCCTGTCGGGCGAGGCGGCCAGCACCACCGACGCGCGCCATATCGAGGTGGCCGCCAATATCGCCACGCTCGACGACGCGAAGACCGCCGTGGAGAACGGCGCCGACGCGGTCGGCCTGCTGCGCACCGAGCTGATGTTCATCCATCGCCAGGCCGCGCCGACCACCGACGAGCATCGCGACAGCTATCAATCGATCGTCGACGCGCTGCAGGGCCGCACCGCGATCATCCGCACGCTCGACGTGGGCGCGGACAAGGAAGTCGACTACCTGAGCCTGCCGCCCGAGCCGAACCCGGCGCTGGGCCTGCGCGGGATCCGCCTGGCCCAGGTGCGCCCGGACCTGCTCGACGACCAGCTGCAGGGCCTGCTGGCGGTCAAGCCGTTCGGCGCGGTGCGCATCCTGCTGCCGATGGTGACCGATGCCGGCGAGCTGGTGCGCATCCGCGAGCGCATCGACGGTTTCGCCCGCGCGCTGGGCCGCACCGAGCCGATCGAGGTCGGCGTGATGATCGAGGTGCCGTCGGCGGCGCTGCTGGCCGACCAGCTCGCCCAGCATGCCGACTTCCTCTCGATCGGCACCAACGACCTGACCCAGTACACGCTCGCCATGGACCGCTGCCAGGCCGATCTGGCGGCGCTCGCCGACGGCCTGCATCCGGCCGTGCTGCGCCTGGTCGATGCGACCGTGCGCGGCGCCGAGAAGCACGGCAAGTGGGTCGGCGTATGCGGCGCGCTGGGCGGCGATCCGGCGGCGGTGCCGATGCTGGTCGGGCTCGGCGTCACCGAGCTGTCGGTCGACCCGGTCTCGGTGCCGGGCATCAAGGCGCGCGTGCGCGGCCTCGATTACGCGCTGTGCCGCCAGCGCGCCCAGGATCTG
Source organism: Burkholderia sp. Cy-637 (assembly GCF_011753175.1). Classification (NCBI taxonomy): domain Bacteria; kingdom Pseudomonadati; phylum Pseudomonadota; class Betaproteobacteria; order Burkholderiales; family Burkholderiaceae; genus Burkholderia; species Burkholderia sp. Cy-637. The sequence goes on from NZ_VWWC01000170.1 coordinate 14,379, forward strand.
TTGTCGCTCGATTCCGCCCAGGCGGTTCGCGCGGCCAGTCGCGAAATCTGGCCGCAGGATTGAGCACGGCGGCAGCCGGATTCGCGTCGTAGTTCCCCCCCGCAGCACATGCACATCAACAACGAAAGACGAGACGATTTGGAGATCTGAATGGACGGGAATCCGTTTCTGAAAATACAGAGCCTGGGCCGGGCGCTGATGCTGCCGATCGCGGTGTTGCCGGTCGCCGGCATCCTGCTGCGCCTGGGGCAGTCCGATGTACTCAACATCAAGATGATCGCCGACGCCGGCGGCGCGGTGTTCGACAACCTGCCGCTGCTGTTCGCGATCGGCGTGGCGGTCGGCTTCGCCAGGGACAACAACGGCGTGGCGGCGCTCGCGGGCGCGATCGGTTACCTGATCGAAACCGCGATCATGAAGGACATCGACCCGAAGCTGAACATGGGCGTGTTGTCCGGGATCATCGCCGGCATCGTGGCGGGGATGCTCTACAACCGCTACAAGGACATCAAGCTGCCGGACTACCTGGCCTTCTTCGGCGGCAAGCGCTTCGTGCCGATCGTCACAGGCCTGGTGTGCGTGATATTGGGGATCGTGTTCGGCTATATCTGGGGGCCGATCCAGAACGTGATCGACGCGGCCGGCCACTGGCTGACCACGGCCGGCGCGGTGGGCGCCTTCGTCTATGGCTTCCTGAACCGGCTGCTGCTGGTCACCGGCCTGCACCACATCATCAACTCGCTGGCCTGGTTCGTGTTCGGCAGCTTCACGCCGCCGGGCGGCGGCGCGGCGGTGACGGGCGACCTGCACCGCTTCTTCGCGGGCGACCCGAGCGCGGGCGGCTTCATGGCCGGCTTCTTCCCGATCATGATGTTCGGCCTGCCGGCCGCGTGCCTGGCGATGTTCCACGAGGCACCGAAGGAGCGCCGCGCGGTGGTGGGCGGCCTGCTGTTCTCGATGGCGCTGACCTCGTTCCTGACGGGCGTGACCGAGCCGATCGAATTCAGCTTCATGTTCCTCGCGCCGGTGCTCTACGTGATCCACGCGGTGCTGACGGGGCTCTCGCTGGCGATCTGCCAGTTGCTCGGCGTGAAGCTCGGCTTCACCTTCTCGGCCGGCGCGATCGACTACGTGCTGAACTACGGGCTGTCGACGAAGGGCTGGATCGCGATTCCGCTGGGCCTGGCCTACGCGGTTGCCTACTACGGCCTGTTCCGCTTCTTCATCCGCAAGTTCAACATGGCCACGCCGGGCCGCGAGCCGGCCACGGCCGAGGAT
>NZ_VWWC01000171.1:0-15414 GCF_011753175.1 Burkholderia sp. Cy-637
TGCCGGTTCGACGTGGCGCGCCCGGCGCGCCGCGCGGCCGGCACGGCGCGCGCGACGTCCGCCTTGCCGGCGGCGCCGCGCGCGTGTTCGCGGATGCGTGGTTCGACCGGCGGTAGGTAGCCCAAACAAGTAGGGGACAGTTCATGAGTCTCATCGAAGTCAAAGTGCCGGATATCGGCGATTTCAAGGAAATTCCCGTCATCGAGGTGCTGGTGAAGGCGGGCGACACGGTCGAGAAGGAGCAGTCGCTCGTCACGCTCGAGTCGGACAAGGCCACCATGGACGTGCCGAGCTCGGAAGCCGGCGTGGTCAAGGAAGTGAAGGTCAAGGTGGGCGACAACGTGTCGGAAGGCACGCTGATCGTGGTGCTGGAAGGCAGCGCGGACGCCGCGAAGCCGGCGGAAAAGGCGCCGGAAGCGCCGGCTGCCAAGCCCGCCGAGAAAGCGGCCGAAAAGCCGGCCGAGAAGGCCGCGCCGGCTGCTGCGCCGCAGGCCGGCAGCTATTCGGGCAGCGCCGATATCGAATGCGACATGCTGGTGCTCGGCTCGGGCCCCGGCGGCTATTCGGCCGCGTTCCGCGCCGCCGACCTTGGCATGAAGACGGTGCTGGTCGAGCGTTATTCGGTGCTCGGCGGCGTGTGCCTGAACGTCGGCTGCATCCCGTCGAAGGCGCTGCTGCATACCGCGCTGGTGCTCGACGAGGCGGCCGCGCTCGCGCATCACGGCATCTCCTTCGGCAAGCCCGAGATCGACCTCGACAAGCTGCGCGACTTCAAGTCGGGCGTGGTCAAGCAGCTGACCACCGGCCTGGCCGGCATGGCCAAGGCGCGCAAGGTCGAGGTGGTGACCGGTGTCGGCAGCTTCGTCGATCCGAATCACCTGGAAGTGCAGGTCGAGGGCGGCAAGAAGATCGTCAAGTTCAAGCAGGCCATCATCGCGGCCGGCTCGCAAGCCGTGAAACTGCCCTTCATGCCGGACGATCCGCGCGTGATCGACTCGACCGGCGCGCTGGAACTGCGCCAGTTGCCCAAGCGCATGCTGGTGATCGGCGGCGGCATCATCGGCCTGGAAATGGCGACCGTCTACTCGTCGCTGGGCGCCGAGATCGACGTGGTCGAGATGATGGACGGCCTGATGATGGGCGCGGACCGCGATCTGGTTAAGGTCTGGGAAAAGCACAATGCCAAGCGTTTCGGCAACGTGATGCTCAAGACCAAGACGGTGGGCGCCGAGGCGAAGGAAGACGGCATCTACGTGAAGTTCGAGGGCGAGAAGGCCCCGGCGGACGCGCAGCGCTACGACCTGGTGCTGGTGGCGGTGGGCCGCAGCCCGAACGGCAAGAAGATCGGCGCCGACAAGGCGGGCGTGGCGGTCACCGATCGCGGCTTCATCGAGGTCGACAAGCAGATGCGCACCAACGTGCCGCACATCTTCGCGATCGGCGATATCGTCGGCCAGCCGATGCTCGCGCACAAGGCCGTGCATGAAGGCCACGTCGCGGCCGAGGCGGCACATGGCGAGAAGGCCTACTTCGACGCGCTGCAGATCCCGTCGGTGGCCTTCACCGATCCGGAAGTGGCCTGGGCCGGCAAGACCGAGGACCAGTGCAAGGCCGAGGGGATCAAGTACGGCAAGGCCGTGTTCCCCTGGGTGGCATCGGGTCGCGCGATCGCGAACGGTCGCGACGAGGGCTTCACCAAGCTGATCTTCGACGAGGAAACCCATCGCGTGATCGGCGGCGGCATCGTCGGCCTGAATGCGGGCGACCTGATCAGCGAGGTCTGCCTGGCCGTCGAGATGGGCGCGGATGCCGAGGACATCGGCAAGACCATCCACCCGCACCCGACGCTTGGCGAATCGGTCGGGATGGCCGCCGAGCTGTACGAAGGCGTCTGTACCGACCTGCCGCCCGTGCGCAAGAAGAAGTAAGAGGTCGTGCCTTGGCCGGTGCCTGTTGGCGCCGGTCGCGCGCATGGCTCGCGGCCCCGTTCCGGCTTGTCCGGGCGGGGCCGTTTTCGTTGGTGTGGAGGGGCGGGCGCGTGCGAGGGGGCGGGAAGCGTCGGCGCAGAATGAAAAAAGCCGCGCAATGCGCGGCTTTTTTCGTGACGGCAGCCTGGCGGCTGCCGCCGGGCCTGGTGATGCCTCAGGCCGGCTTGGCGGTGTTCGCGCGACGCGATGCGGCGGCGCTGGCAGCCTTGGTGGCCACGGCAGCGGCGGCGTTGAAGTTCGACTCGGCGATCTCGACGGCCTGCTTGGTGGCCTTCTGGACCGTTTCGTAGGTCGTGTTGGCGGCGTTGATGGCCGACTTCAGCGCGGCGACAGCCGTTTCCGAACCGGCCGGGGCGTTCTTCGCGACGTTGTCGACGAGCGCCTGGACCTTGCGGTTCTGTTCTTCATATTGCGATTCGGCAACCTTGGCGAATTCGGCCTGGGTCGACGAAGCGATGTCGTACAGGTGACGGCCGTAGGCGAGGGCCTTTTCGGCGAGCGGCTGGGCAAAGCTGGCCTGCAGGGCGAGCAGTTCCTGCGCATCCTTCACCGACAGCGCGCGCTGCACGTTTTCCTGGCTTTCCGCGAGCGTCGACTTCACGACTTGCACGTTCAGTTCGATCAGCTTCTCGACGCTTTCGAAGGCCTTGCTGGTGAGACCGAACAGGCTCTCAAGGTGGGCTTTCTGGGCGGCGGCGATTTGCTCCGGGGTCAGCAGGGACATGGTCTGGCTCCTGATTGACGAACGCCGGTCTGACGGCGGTCGTGTGAGTTAAGTGAGTGAGAGGCTCAACTTCAAGGCACGAACGGTATGCGATGTCTGGCGCAATGCGTTGGTGCATCGCAACAACGGTTCCCATTTTAGGGCGTCCGAAGCGGATGTCAAGCGCTTTTTGTGCAATGCACAATGACATCATTTTTACGGAAAAACAATGGCTTGGATCATTCCGACTGGAATCGGTTTCCTTGCCGCGACTGTCACGCCGGCGTCATCAATGCCTTGTGCATATGCACCATATGGGGACATGTCGGAAGGGAGTGATCGCCTGGTTTGCGCGGGTTTACCGCGGTGAAATCACGTAAACCGAATCGGACCGTGGAACGTTTGTCATGCATTCCGGTCGAAAAACGCCGTTCGCGCGCGACGCTCATCTGCCTCGGACGAGTCGCGCCGCCGGCATTTTTTTCCGCTTCGCAGGTCGTTTTACTGGTTTTTCCCGCTGCGATTCGTCGCGACGGCGCCGTTATCACGCTTATCCGGCCGATGCCGGACCGCGAGGTAGCGTCATCGAATTTTTCGATGGAAACGGGAGGGTGATTGCCCCGAGGCAATCCACTCTTACAATCCGGTTTAACGAAAACCGGTAAGTGCCTCAAATTGCTTATTTTTTCAGGTTTTACTACACTTGCGGAAACCTCCCGCCGCTTTGTCCAGACCCCAATGAAAGCCTCCTTATTCTCGCCGTTGAAGATGATGCACGGCGCGGCACTCGGCACCGCGGTGTCCGTCGCCGTGTCGGTGCTCGTCGCGTCGGCCGCTGTCGTGCCTGCCGATGCCCTGGCCGCGACCGCCAAGACCACCCAGTCCTCGAAGAAGGCCGCCAAGCCCGTCGCCAGCGCGAAGGGCAAGAAGCGCGCCGTCGTCGCGGAAAAGAAAACCGCCAAGGTGGCCGCCGAGGCGCCGCGCAAGGGCCGCAAGCGCGTGACGCTGGCCGCCGTGCCGGGCCGTCATCACGGCGCCGTGCGGCGCGTGGCGTTCCAGCCGCGCCAGCCTTCGGTCGGCCAGGCCTTCGGCCTGCACGACACGCCCGATGCGCTCGCGCTGCGTTCCAGCGTCGCCTACGTGGTCGACCAGAACAACTCGGAACCGCTGTTCGACAAGAACTCGCGCGCGGTGGTGCCGATCGCCTCGATCTCCAAGCTGATGACCGCGATGGTCGTGCTCGATTCGAAGGCCTCGCTCGACGAGCAGATCGCCGTCACCGACGAGGATCGCGATTACGAGAAGGGCACCGGCTCGCGACTGTCCGTGGGGTCGGTCCTGTCGCGGGAAGACATGCTGCACATCGCGCTGATGGCATCGGAGAACCGCGCGGCCGCGGCATTGTCGCGCTACTACCCGGGCGGGCGCCCGGCGTTCATCGCGGCGATGAACGCGAAGGCGAAATCGCTGGGCATGACCGACACGCACTTCGAGAACTCGACGGGTCTGACGAGTTTGAACGTGTCGAGCGCGCGCGACCTGGTCAAGATGATCGACGCGGCTTACCAGTACCCGCTGATCCGTCGTTTCTCGACCGATCGCACCTACACGGTGTTTACCGGCAAGCGCTCGCTGGTCTACAACAGCACCAATGCGCTGGTGCGCAATCCGTCCTGGGACATCGGCCTGCAGAAGACCGGCTTCATCAACGAGGCGGGCGAGTGCCTGGTGATGCAGACCACCATCCATGGCCGCCCGATCGTGATGGTGCTGCTCGATTCCTTCGGCAAGTATTCGCGCGTGGCCGACGCGTCGCGCGTGCGCAACTGGCTCGACGCCGGCGGCGGCGAGCGCCTGACCGCGGCGAACACGGGCGCGGGCGGTACCTGATCGCCGCTTGTCGGCCCGCATCGGGGCTGGCTGCGCTTCCCAACAAAAAGCCCCGCGAATGCGGGGCTTTTTGCATGGTGCCGCGATCCGTGCGTCAGATCGACTTGGCGAGCGCCGCGCCGTCGAGTTCCTTCGGCGGCCGGTAGCCGAGCGCCTCGGAGATGGTCAGCGCGGTATGGCTGATCTGGCCGAGCCAGGCATCCTGCAGTCGATCGGCCGGCGCGGACAGCGACAAGCCCGCCACCAGCTTGCCCGAGTCGTCGTAGATGCCGGCGGCGATGCAGCGCACGCCCAGTTCGAGCTCCTCGTTGTCGCGCGCGCAGGCCTGCTGGCGCACGATCGACAGCTCGCGCTCGAGCTTGCCGAGGTCGGTAATACTGTTCTGGGTATGGCCGGCGAGGCCGGTGCGCGTGGCATAGGCCCGCACGCGGGTGGTTTCGTCGGCGGCCAGGAACAGCTTGCCGACCGAGGTCAGGTGCAGCGGCGCGCGGCCGCCGATCGCGCGCACCACCTGCATGCCCGAGCGCTCCGAATAGGCCCGCTCGATATAGACGATCTCGTCGCCCTGGCGCACCGACAGGTTCACGGTCTGCCCGGTCAGCCGGTGCAGCTCGCGCATCGGCATCAGCGCCGCGTCGCGCACCGACAGGCGCGCCTTCACCAGGTTGCCGAGTTCGAGCAGGCGCATGCCGAGGCGGTAGGTGCCCGGGTCGGATCGGTCGACCAGGCGACAGGTCACCATGTCGTTGAGGATGCGGTGCGCGGTGGACGGATGCAGCTCCGTGCTCTGCGCGAGCTCCTTCAGGCTGACCGGGTCGGTGTGGTCGGCCAGCGCGTCGAGCAGCCGCATCATGCGTTCGATCACCTGGATCGACGTCTTCGGGTCCGGAGTCGGAGTGCTCATCGTGAAAAATCAGTTGACCTGTCAAACGGTGAGGAGCCGATTGTATCTCGTAATGTGAAAAAAGCGAACGCTGTTCGAGGAGTGCTTCGGATCGGTTCGATGCGCGCCGTTTCGTCGATCGCCGCGTCGCAGCGTTGGTCTTGCGCGGCAAAGCGCGGATAATGAGCGGCGTTTTCTCGAAGGAGCGGCCATGCGAGTCGGATTGTTCGTCACCTGCCTCATCGACCTGATGCGGCCTGAAATCGGTTTTTCCGCGCTGAAACTGATCCGCGATGCCGGTTTCGAGGTGGACGTGCCGCCCGCGCAGACCTGCTGCGGGCAACCCGCCTACAACTCCGGCGAGCGCCGCCTCGCGCGGGACCTGGCGGAAAAGACCCTGCGCGAGTTCGAGCAGTTCGACTACGTGGTGGTGCCGTCGGGCTCCTGCGGCGGCATGATCCGCGCCCATTACGGCGACCTGTTTCGCGACGATCCCGAACTGATGGCGCGCTACGGGCGCTTGCGCGAGCGCGTGTATGAACTGACCGATTTCCTCGTCAAGGTCGCGAAGGTCGAGCTGCCGCGCGGCGAGTTCAGCGGCCCTGTCACTTATCACGATTCCTGCTCGGGCCTGCGCGAACTCGGCGTGAAGGCGCAGCCGCGGGCCTTGCTCGCGCAGCGCGGCGTCGAGGTCCGGGAGATGAAGGACTGCGAGCATTGCTGCGGCTTCGGCGGCACCTTCGCGCTCAAGTACGGCGCGATCTCGACCGCGATCGTCGACGAGAAATGCGCCAACGTGCAGGCCAGCGGCACGCGCACCGTGGTGCTCGGCGATCTCGGCTGCATCCTCAACATCGAGGGGCGCCTGCGCCGCACCGGCGACAAGGACACGCGTGTGCTGCACGTCGCGCAGGTCCTCGCCGGCGATCTCTGAACCCGCCGTTTCCCCGTTTCCCGACCAGCCGCCAGCCGATCCTGCCAGCCATGCAAGTTCAATCGATGCAGTTCAAGGCGCGCGCGGGCCAGAAGCTCGCCGACCAGCGCCTGCAGCAGAACCTCAAGAAGTTGTCGACCAAGTTCGTCTCGGCGCGCGCCGAGGCTGTCACGCAGATCGATTTCGCGGCCACGCGCGCCGCGCTGAAGGCGCGCCGCAACCGCGCGCTGGAGAACCTCGATGTCTGGCTCGAGGCCTTCGAGCGCGAGGCCACGCGACGCGGCACCACGGTGCTGTTCGCCGAGTCGATGGCCGACGCGGCCAGGCTGGTGGCCGAGATCGCCAGGCGGCACGAGGTCAGGAAGGTCATCAAGACCAAGTCGATGGTCTCGGAGGAGATGCGCATCAATGCCGTGCTCGCCGAGATCGGCGTGCAGTCGATCGAGACCGACCTCGGCGAATACATCCTGCAGATCAACGACAACGAGGCGCCGAGCCACATCATCGCGCCCGTGGTCCACAAGGACAAGGACGAGATCGCCGACCTGTTCGCGCGTACTCACGGACGCGAGCGCCTGACCGAGATCCCGGCCATGACGCGCGAGGCGCGCGAGGTGCTGCGGCCGCACTTCCTCGGCGCCGACATGGGGCTGACGGGCGGCAACTTCGTGGTGGCCGAGACGGGATCGGTGGTGCTGGTGACCAACGAGGGCAACGAGGGCATGTGCACGGTGATGCCGCGCGTGCACGTGGCCGTGACCGGGATCGAGAAGGTGCTGCCGACGCTCGAGGACCTGGCCACCGCGATGCGGCTGCTGCCGCGCTCGGCCACCGGCCAGAAGACCTCGAACTATTTCTCGCTGCTCACGGGGCCGCGCGCGGCCGGTGAGGAGGACGGCCCCGAGCACAACTACGTGGTGCTGGTCGACGGCGGGCGCACCGGGCTGATCGGCGGCGAGTTCCAGGAGATGCTGCGCTGCATCCGCTGCGGCGCCTGCATGAACCATTGCCCGGTCTACCAGAAGGTCGGCGGCCATGCCTATGGCTGGGTCTATCCGGGGCCGATGGGCTCGGTGCTCACGCCGAGCTACGTCGGGCTCGAGCGCTCGCTCGACCTGCCGCAGGCCGCCACCTTGTGCGGCGAATGCGACAGCGTCTGCCCGGTCGGCATTCCCTTGTCGGGGCTGCTGCGCACCCTGCGCGAGAAGCAGGTGGAGCGGGGGCTGCGGCCCTGGCGCGAGCGCCTGGCGCTGGCCGCCTGGGGTTTCGCCGCGCGCCGGCCGACGTTGTACGGGCTCGCGACCAAGCTGATGGTGCGGATCCTGGAGCGCGTCGGCGGCGAACGCAAGTCGGGCGGCGGGATCCGCAAGCTGCCGCTGGCGGCCGGCTGGACCGATACGCGCGACCTGCCGACGCCGACCGGGCGCACCTTCCGCGAACTCTACGCGGCGTCGAAGACCCATCTCGGCTGATGGCTTCTGCCAAGGTAGGCGGGTTACCTGGAGCCGGGGCAGCGCCTTGATCCCGCACAGTGAACGCTCGAACAAATTGGCGACTGTTCGCCGCACGACAACAGAGCGTTCGCTATTTGATGGTTTATCTCAATAGATGCGGTCTATAGAATGGCGCCTGTAGTGTCGAGCAATGGATTCGACACGCAGTTACCGGAGGTCGCATCATGAGAAAGACAATATCGATGTACTGGCCGCTCGCGATCGTCGTACCGCTTGCCGCCGTCGCGTACCTGTACGCGTCGAACGCCGCGCGCCCCAGCGAACCGCAGCCGATCGGGCAGGTTTCCGCGGAGTTGGCTCGCACCGTGTCGTTCGGGCTGGTCGGCGATTCGCCCGAAGCCGCTTCGGCCGCGCCGCTGGCCGCCACCAAGGCGCTGTGATGCCGCGCCGGCCGGCCACGGGTATCGAAACGCGCCTGTATAATGGCGCGCTTTCTGTTTTCGCGGCCGTTCGCCGACGTCCGTTCGCACGATGAAACGCGCTTCGATCTGCTTCGTCTGCCTCGGCAACATCTGTCGCTCCCCGACCGCGGAGGGCGTGATGCGCGAGCAGGTCGGCGCGGCGGGCCTCGATCATGTGATCGAGATCGATTCCGCCGGAACGGGCGACTGGCACGTCGGCGAGGCGCCCGATGCGCGCGCCCAACAGGCAGCGCGCGGCCGTGGCTACGATCTGTCGGCGCTGCGGGCGCGTCAGGTCGCCAGCGGCGACTTCGAGCGTTTCGACCTGCTGCTCGCGATGGACGAAGCGAATCTCGCCGAGTTGCGTCGCCGTTGCCCGGCCGAGCATCGACACAAGGTCCGTCTGCTGATGGAATTCGCGACCGGTGCCGGTCAACGCGAAGTGGCGGACCCTTATTTCGGCGGCGCGCAAGGCTTCGAGCAAGTGCTCGATCAATGCGAGCGCGCCTGTGCAGGCCTGCTCGCGACGTTGCGCGAGCGAGTCGGCAATTGAACCCAAGGCCGCTGCGGCACTTCTGTAGCGTTCACTGAATCTCCCTCCCCGGGACAGGGATACTTGACTAAAACTGTCAGATATTTATACTTGACCAAAATCGTCAAGATTGCTGTCCCCTACGACTATGAGACTCACCACGAAAGGCCGTTTCGCCGTCACGGCGATGATTGACTTGGCACTGCGCCAGGAGCAGGGGCCGGTGACGCTTGCAGGCATCAGCCAGCGCCAGCGCATCTCGCTCTCGTACCTGGAGCAGTTGTTCGGAAAGCTGCGCCGGCACGAGATCGTCGAATCGGTCCGCGGGCCGGGGGGCGGCTACAACCTCGCGCGCCGTGCGGCCGACGTCACGGTCGCCGACATCATCATCGCGGTCGACGAACCGCTCGATGCCACGCAATGCGGCGGCAAGGGTACCTGCGAAGGCACCAAGCAGCCCGATGGACATTGCATGACGCACGAGCTCTGGTCGACGCTCAACCAGAAGATGGTCGAATACCTCGATTCGGTCTCGCTGCAGGATCTCGTCGATCAGCAGCGTGCCCGCGAGGGTGCGCCCGCCGTGCTGCGCGACCGCCGCGCGCCGGAGCCGGCCGCGCCCGTCGAGCCGGTGCGGGCGATGCCGCTCGGGCCGAATTCGGTCTTCAACATCGCGACCAGTTCCTGAGGCGCGACGCTGCCGTACCCGATAAAACCACACCTACATAACAGATTGTCCCTGCACTGAATGAATACCCGGAGCGACAGATGAACAACGATACTCCTCACCTGCCCATCTATATGGACTACAGCGCGACGACGCCCGTCGATCCGCGCGTGGTCGACAAGATGGTGCCGTATCTGCGCGAGCAGTTCGGCAATCCGGCGTCGCGCAGCCACGCGTACGGCTGGGATGCGGAGCGGGCGGTGGAAGAGGCGCGCGAGCAGGTGGCGGCGCTCGTGAACGCGGATCCGCGCGAAATCATCTGGACCTCGGGCGCGACCGAATCGGACAACCTCGCGATCAAGGGCGCGGCGCATTTCTACCAGGGCAAGGGCAAGCACATCATCACGGTGAAGACCGAGCACAAGGCCGTGCTCGACACCTGCCGCGAACTCGAGCGCGAAGGCTTCGAGGTGACCTACCTGGACGTCAAGGACGACGGCCTGATCGACCTCGAGGTGTTCAAGGCCGCGCTGCGCCCGGACACGATCCTGGTGTCGGTGATGCACGTGAACAACGAGATCGGCGTGGTCCAGGACATCGAGACCATCGGCGAGATCTGCCGCGCCAAGGGCATCGTGTTCCACGTCGACGCCGCGCAGTCCACCGGCAAGGTCGGCATCGACCTCGCCAAGCTGAAGGTCGACCTGATGTCGTTCTCGGCGCACAAGACCTACGGCCCGAAGGGTATCGGCGCGCTCTACGTGCGCCGCAAGCCGCGCGTGCGGATCGAGGCGCAGATGCACGGCGGCGGCCACGAGCGCGGCATGCGCTCGGGCACGCTGGCGACGCACCAGATCGTCGGCATGGGCGAGGCCTTCCGCATCGCCCGCGAGGAAATGGCGGTCGAGAACGAGCGCGTGCGCGCGCTGCGCGACAAGCTGCTGCGTGGCCTGTCGCAGATCGAGGAAACCTATGTGAACGGCGACATGGAGCAGCGTGTCCCGCACAACCTGAACATCAGCTTCAACTTCGTCGAAGGCGAGTCGCTGATCATGGCGATCAAGGATGTCGCCGTGTCGTCGGGCTCGGCCTGCACCTCGGCCTCGCTGGAACCGTCCTACGTGCTGCGCGCGCTGGGCCGCAACGACGAACTCGCGCACAGCTCGATCCGCTTCACGGTCGGCCGCTTTACTACCGAGGCCGATGTCGACTACGTGATCAACCTGTTGCAGGGCAAGATCGCCAAGCTGCGCGACCTGTCGCCGCTCTGGGAAATGCACAAGGACGGGATCGATCTGTCGACGATCGAGTGGGCCGCACACTGAACGAAGGTTGCGCGGCCCGGCGCCGCGCGCACGCAACGTATCAAGGAGTCGAATCATGTCTTACAGCAACAAGGTTCTGGATCACTACGAAAACCCGCGCAACGTCGGTTCCTTCTCGAAGGACGATGACGCGGTCGGCACGGGCATGGTCGGCGCGCCGGCCTGCGGCGACGTGATGAAGCTGCAGATCCGTGTCGGTTCGGACGGCGTGATCGAAGACGCGAAGTTCAAGACCTACGGCTGCGGCTCGGCGATCGCCTCGAGCTCGCTGGTCACCGAGTGGGTGAAGGGCAAGACGCTGGACCAGGCGCTGGCCATCAAGAACACGCAGATCGCCGAGGAACTGGCGCTGCCGCCGGTGAAGATCCACTGCTCGATCCTCGCGGAAGACGCGATCAAGGCGGCGGTGGCCGATTACCGCAAGCGTCACGACGCGACCGCGGAAGACGGCCAGGCCGCGTAAGCGGCGGCGCGGGATGGACGCCCGCGCCTGACAACGCAGTGCGTCGCGAGAAGGACGAGCGGCGAGGTTTATCGAGGCACGACGTCCGCGCGCGGCGCGGGCGACCAGGAACATCATGGCAATCACACTGACCGAAAAAGCAGCGCAACACGTGCAGAAGTACCTGACGCGACGCGGCAAGGGGCTGGGCCTGCGGCTCGGCGTGCGCACCACCGGCTGCTCGGGCCTGGCCTACAAGCTCGAGTATGTCGACGACATGGCGACCGAGGATCAGGTGTTCGAGAGCCATGGCGTGAAGGTGGTGGTCGATCCGAAGAGCCTCGCCTATATCGACGGTACCGAGCTCGACTTCGCGCGCGAGGGCTTGAACGAAGGCTTCAAGTTCAACAATCCGAACGTCAAGGACGAGTGCGGCTGCGGCGAGTCGTTCCGCGTCTGAGGACGCACCGCGCGCAGCGGGCCATAGGCGGCATTGGCCGCCTTTTTCTTGTGCGGACCGCTTCCACCTGCACCATCGACCACCAGGCCTTGGGCATCACGCGATGATTTCGCTGAAAGACAGCTATTTCGAACTCTTTCACCTGCCGACGCAGTTCGCGCTAGACGCCGGTGCGCTCGACGCCGCGTATCGCGCGGTGCAGTCCGAGGTGCATCCGGATCGCTTCGCGGCGGCCGGCGACGCGCAAAAGCGCATCGCGATGCAATGGGCCACGCGCGCCAACGAGGCTTACCAGACGCTGCGCGATCCGCTGAAGCGCGCGATCTACCTGCTGTCGCTGCGCGAGGTCGAGGTCGGCGCCGAGAACAACACGGCGATGGAGCCGGCCTTCCTGATGCAGCAGATGGAATGGCGCGAGGCGATCGAGGATGCGGCCGGCGCGAGGAATGTCGATGCGCTCGACGCGCTGCTCGGCGAATTGCGCGAGGAAAAGCGCGCGCGGCTCGACAAGCTCGCGGCCCTGCTCGACAGCGGCTCGAACCAGGGCGCGGCCGAGGCGGTACGCCAGCTGATGTTCATCGAGCGGGTGGCCGCCGAAGTGACGACGCAGATCGAGCGTCTCGAAGATTAACCGCGCGGGGCCGCGCTCGGGCGCGGCGCGCGAAGCAAGCGGGGCCCCGTGCCCCTCACCGAATACAGCGATGGCTTTACTGCAAATCTCCGAACCCGGCATGGCGCCCGCGCCGCATCAGCGGCGCCTGGCAGTCGGCATCGATCTCGGCACGACGAATTCGCTCGTCGCGTCGGTGCGCAACAGCGTGGCCGAGGTGCTGCCCGACGACGAAGGCCGCGCGCTGCTGCCTTCCGTGGTCCGCTACCTCGAGAAGGGCGGGCGCCGCATCGGTTATGCGGCCAAGGAGGCCGCGGCCAGCGATCCGCGCAACACGATCGTCTCGGTCAAGCGTTTCATGGGCCGCGGCAAGGCCGAGGTCGAGCACGCGGCCAACGCGCCCTACGACTTCGTCGATGCGCCGGGCATGGTGCAGATTCGCACCATCGACGGCGTGAAGAGCCCCGTCGAGGTCTCGGCCGAGATTCTCGCCACCCTGCGCCAGCGCGCCGAGGATACGCTCGGCGACGACCTGGTGGGCGCCGTGATCACCGTGCCGGCCTATTTCGACGACGCGCAACGCCAGGCCACCAAGGACGCGGCGCGGCTGGCCGGCCTGAACGTGCTGCGCCTGCTCAACGAACCGACCGCGGCCGCGATCGCCTACGGGCTCGACAACGGCGCGGAAGGCCTCTATGCCGTCTACGATCTGGGCGGCGGCACCTTCGACCTGTCGATCCTGAAACTGACCAAGGGCGTGTTCGAGGTCCTCGCGGCGGGCGGCGATTCCGCGCTCGGCGGTGACGATTTCGACCACGCCCTGTTCGCGCATGTGCTCGCCGCGGCGGGCATCGAACGCGCCGCGCTGTCGGCCGAGGACGTGCGGGCGCTGCTCGACCGTTCGCGTGCCGTGAAGGAAGCGCTGAGCGACGCGCCCGAGGCGGCCTTCGAGATCACGCTGTCGACCGGCGCGACGATCGCCCAGACGATTTCCGCCGAGACCTTCGCCGGGCTGGTCGAGCCGCTGGTCGCGCGCACGCTCGCGCCGACCCGCAAGGCACTGCGCGACGCGCAGGTCACGCCGGCCGAGATCAAGGGCGTGGTGCTGGTGGGCGGCGCGACGCGCATGCCGGTGATCCGCGCGGCCGTCGAGCGTTTCTTCGGCCAGCCGCCGCTGATCAATCTCGATCCGGACCAGGTGGTCGCGCTCGGCGCGGCCGTGCAGGCCGACCTGCTGGCCGGCAACCGCGCCAACGGCGACGACTGGCTGCTGCTCGACGTGATCCCGCTGTCGCTCGGCGTCGAGACCATGGGCGGCCTGGTCGAGAAGATCATTCCACGCAACTCGACCATCCCCGTGGCACGCGCGCAGGAATTCACCACCTTCAAGGACGGCCAGACCGCGATGGCGATCCACGTGGTGCAGGGCGAGCGCGAACTGGTGGCCGATTGCCGTTCGCTGGCGCGCTTCGAGCTGCGCGGCATCCCGCCGATGTCGGCCGGCGCGGCGCGGATCCGCGTGACCTACCAGGTCGATGCCGACGGCCTGCTGTCGGTGTTCGCGCGCGAGCAGCATTCGGGCGTGGAGGCCTCGGTGGTGGTGAAGCCGTCCTACGGCCTCGCCGACGACGACATCGCCAAGATGCTGGAAGACAGCTTCAAGACCGCCGACATCGACATGCGCGCGCGTGCGCTGCGCGAGGCGCAGGTGGAGGCGCAGCGCATCGCCGAGGCGACCGAGGCGGCGCTCGCGGTGGACGCGGACCTGCTCGACGCCGAGGAGCGCGCGGCGATCGACGCGCTGATCACCAAGCTGCGCGCGCTGGCGGGCGGCGAGGACACCGACGCGATCGACGCGGCGACCAAGGCGCTGGCCGAGGGCACCGACGAATTCGCGGCACGGCGGATGGACAAGAACATCCGTCGCGCGCTCGCGGGCCGCAAGCTCGACGAGATCTGAAACAACGGCATCGCGCCGACGTGCGCGATGCGAAGCGGCGCGGCGCGCCATCGATGAAACACGGAACCGACATGCCCCAACTGGTAGTTTTGCCCCACGTCGAACTGTGCCCGGACGGCGCGGTGATCGACGCGACGCCCGGCAAGAGCATCTGCGACAACCTGCTCGACAACGGCATCGAGATCGAGCATGCCTGCGAGAAATCCTGCGCCTGCACGACCTGCCACGTGATCGTGCGCGAAGGCTTCAACGAGCTGGCCCCCTCCGAGGAAGACGAGGACGACCTGCTCGATCGCGCCTGGGGGCTGGAGCCGCAATCGCGCCTGTCGTGCCAGGCGATCGTGACCGAGGAATCGGACCTGGTGGTCGAGATCCCCAAGTACACGATCAATCACGCCAAAGAGAATCACTGACCCGTTCAGGAGGTGCGACGATGAAATGGACCGATTCGCGCGAGATCGCGATTGCGCTCGCCGACAAGTTTCCCGACCTGGATCCGAAGACGATCCGCTTCACCGATCTGCGCCAATGGGTACTCGAGCTCGACGGCTTCGACGACGAGCCCGAGCGTTCGGGCGAGAAGATCCTCGAGGCGATCCAGTTGCACTGGATCGACGAATCCGACTTCGACGACGAATGACATGAACTCGGGCCGCCTGACCGGGCCCGACGATGCAGGAGAAAAAACGGCTCGCGCCCTTCGAGGGGCGCGAGCCGTTTTCACATGGGCAACGCGGCCAGGGAGCCGCCGCGTGTCGATCAGCCGGCAGCCAGCGTGCCGTGTTCGATGTGCACGCGCTGGCCTTCGCCGAACGGCGGCGGGTTGCGGTAGGTGAAGCTGCGTTCCGTGCCGTTTTCCATGCGCACGCGCACGTGGTAGTCGGTGGTGCTGCGCACGCGCTTCTCGATCGAGTTGCCGGCCAGGCCGCCGCCGAGCGCGCCGATGATGGTCATCGCGGTGCGGCCGCCGCCGCGGCCGAACTGGTTGCCGAGCAGGCCGCCCGCGGCGGCGCCGCCGACCGCGCCGATCCCCGTGCCCTGGCCGGGCGTGCGCGTCTCGGTGATGGCCACCACCGTGCCGCAGGTATGGCAGGCGGAGGCCTGC
>NZ_VWWC01000172.1:0-15311 GCF_011753175.1 Burkholderia sp. Cy-637
CAGAGAAGCGAGATTATGATCAACATTTCGCAGCGCGTCAACTACTTTTTTCAGCGCCGCGATCAACACACTTCGTCGATCACTTCTCAGCTAAACGAATCAGCGGCCAACTGCTCAGGCGCTCGACGCGTCCAACCTTGCTTCCTCTTTCGTGCCGCGTTTCCGTTAGCGCGAAAGAGGCGTGATTCTAAGCAGCCCATCGCCTTCGTGCAAGCGTTTTCGCAAAGAAAATACATGAAGGGCGCCGCTTGCGCGGCGCCCTTCATGGCAACTCGTTGATACCAAAAGAAGAACCTGATTTCGACGCCTTCGAAACTCGCTATCGCGACACGTCGTGCGCCACGCGCGACGCAATCGTCATGAAGTGATCGAGAGATTTCGTGACGCCGCCAGCCCGCTTCGCACCGTCGTCCCAGCGACGCAGCCGAACCGCATCCTCGGCGTAAGGCCGCTGCATGAAGGCCCGGGCATCCGCCTCACTATATATACCGCCCTGCAGCGCCAGGCTGCGCACCGAATCCTCGGACAGCGCCCGCGCGTAGCCCGGCTCGATCGCGCACAGACAGCGCTTCGCATCCACATGCAGGCGAATCGGCTCCAGCACCGCATCCGGGAACAGGCTGCGCAAGAACGGCAGCGCGTAATACTGATGCAGATCGTCGATACCACGCGCCGTCGGCGTCTCGCCCTGCTCGTTCAACAGATGTCCGAGATCGTGCAGCAGCGCGGCCGTGACCAGCGCATCGCCTGCATGCTCGTCCTCCGCGAGCTGCGCGCTTTGCAAGGCATGCTCGAGCTGCGTCACCGGCTCGCCGCTATAGGCAGTGCCACCCTTGTGCTCGAACAGCCTGCGGATATCGTCCAGCGTCAATGCCACGTCCCTGCTCCTTCCTTTCCAGTCACCACTACCCAAAGGCAAGACCGCCGCTCAGCCCGCATGCATCGCCCGCTCCGGCACCCGCAGCGCGCGCTCGAAGGCGAAATCGTCGCCGCGCACCGCGTGGTTGAGCGCGAGGTCGAGCACGTCGAAGTTGCGCCAGCGCCGGCTGGCGTCGACCGAGGCGATCCGGCGGTTGAACAGCAGCGGCACCGCCTGCTCGCCGAAGCCGCCATGCGAACGCAGCGGCACGGTCAACGCCGAGAGGTCGTGCTCACGCTCACGCCGCCCCAGCACGAAGTCATCGCGGGCGATCACCACCACCTCGCCGATCCGGTCGGCCGGCAATTCGAAACAGGCCGCCGCCTCATTCCGGCCCATCGCCAGGGCAACGCCGTCGAGCCCTCGCAACAGCGCGACCACATCGTCCGCATCGAGATCGGAAGGAAGGTGGATCGTCGCGAACGAACCCAGCGCGCCGTGATGCACCACATGCGGATCGGCGATCGGCAACACCACGCGCGTCGGCGGAAAGTCGAGCCAGGCATCGAGCGCATCCTGCAGGTACGCGACCTGGGGCCTGCCCGTGCGCGCATCGTGCTTGGCGCTCATGCCATGATCGGCGGTCAGGCCGATCACCCAGCCCAGCGCATCGAGCTGGGCAAGATAACGATCGACCATCGCATGAAACGCATTGGCCTCCGCGCTGCCGGGCGCCCATTTGCGCTGCACGTAATCATGCGTGGCCAGGTACATCAGGTCGACATTGCGCATCCTGGCGAGCCGCACACCGGCCGCCATTACGAATTCGGACAGCGCCGGGCTATAGACATAGGGCGAAGGCAGGCCGACCAGGTCGAGCGCATCGGCGATGCCGTTCTCGGCCAGCGAAGCCTGCGCCGCCTTCTCCGCCGAGAAGCGGATGCCCTTAAGCCCCGCGCCGAGCAGCCGACGCAGCTTGTCCTTGGCCGTCACCACCGCAACCCGCGCGCCGGCGCGAGCCGCCGCGGCGAGCACGGTTTCGGCACGCACGTCGTCGGCGCCATGCAGGGCGATATCGGCGCCCTCGCCGCCGAGCGCCAGCGGATCGCGCACGGTATTGCCGCAGATTCCATGCAGCGACGGCGGCACGCCACAGGCGATCGAAACCTGGTTGGCATGCGTCAGCGCCGGCACCACGCCGTCGGCGCCGAACGACGCCCCTTCGCGCATCATGCGCGCGATGAAGGGCGTCACGCCGGCGCTCAGCGCGGCGTCGAGATAATCGGGCGAACTACCGCCGAGGCAAACGACAGCGGTCGGCGCGACGGGCAGGCGATAACGACGTCCGTTGACGTCGATCGTTTCGTGAGTCGGCTTCAGCATGGCTCCTCCATCATCTCGACGCGGCGGCGGCCTCCGCCGCCGCTCGCGCTACTGGCGCCGCAGTCGCGGCACGCGCGCGGCGATCAGCATCAACGCCGCCAGCGAGGCCACCAGCATCAGCAGCGACAGCGCCGAAGCCGGCAGGTAATAACCGCGCTCGACCTGGCCGATCACCACGATCGGCACGGTGGCGAATCCCGGCGGATAGACGGTCATGGTCGCGCCCAGCTCGCCGAGCGAGAGCGCGAAGCCGAGCGCGAGGCTGGCGCGCAACGCCGGCACCAGTTGCGGCAGCAGCACCCGGCGCAGCACCATCGACGGCGGTGCCCCGAGGCTGGCCGCGGCCTCGCGCAGGATGGTCAGCTCGGGCCGCAGCGCGGCGGCCGCGCAGCGATAGCAGAACGGCAGGATCAGCGCGAGCTGCACCAGCACCACGATGGCCGCCGAACTCGACAGGTCGACGGGCTTCTGGTGATAGGCAATCAGCACGGCCAGCCCCAGCACCACGCTCGGCACGCCGTTCGGCAGCATCACCAGCGCGTCGACCAGGGCCCCGAGCCGCCCCTGCGCACGCCCTTCGAGCGCCAGCGCGAGCCACAGCCCCAGCACGGTGCCGATCACGGCGACGCCGAAACCGATCTCGAGACTGGTTGCGAGCGCATCGAATTCGGGCTGGCCGAGCCGCTCGAACCAGCGCAGGCTATAGCCGGACGGCAGGATGGTGCCCGACCAGCGCGTGGCCACGCTCGACAGCGCGACCACCACCACCGGCAGCACGAACAGCCAGAAGCAGGCGAATGCCGCCAGCCCGAGCGCGACGCGCGAAGCGTGCTTGAGCAGCGTATCGGACCAGCCGGGTTCGGCGCGCGCCACCGGCGAGCCGCCCAGACCAAATTCAGCGGACATGCTGCCCTCCTCCCATCGCACGGCGATTCATCCGGCGGTAAAGCGCATAAAGCGTGAGCGACATCGCGAGCATCACGACGGCGCCGGCCGCCGCGCTCGGCAGGTCGAGATCGACCGAGGCGCTGGTATAGATCGCGACCGGCAAGGTGACCAGGCGCGCGCTGCCGAGCACCAGCAGGATCCCGAACTCGTTCAGGGTCAGCAGGAAACACAGGATCGTGCCGGCCGCGATACCGGGCCAGGCGATCGGCAGGATCACGCGGCGCGCCAGCATCCAGCCGTTCGCGCCGAGGCTGCGCGCCGCCTCGACCAACCGCATGTCGAGCGTCGCG
The DNA here is from genome assembly GCF_011753175.1 of Burkholderia sp. Cy-637. NCBI lineage: Bacteria > Pseudomonadati > Pseudomonadota > Betaproteobacteria > Burkholderiales > Burkholderiaceae > Burkholderia > Burkholderia sp. Cy-637. Next base: position 3,481 of record NZ_VWWC01000172.1, read on the forward strand.
AACGAAGCCAGCGTGGGCCGCACCACGAAGGGCGTGTAGAACACCGTCTGGGCCAGGATCACGCCGCCGATGCCGAACAGGAAGTCGAGCGGCGGCGCATCGAGATGGAACAGGCGCTGCAGCGCGATGCTGATCGAACCTTGCGAACCGTAAAGAAAGATCAGCGTGAAGGCGACCAGGAACGACGGAAAGGCCACGTAGAGTTCGAGAAAACGCGTGATCAGCGAGGCGCCCGGAAACGGCCGGAAAAACAGCAGCGCCGCCAGCAGCACGCCGAGCACCGAGGCCGTCCCCGCGCTCACGCAGAGCACCCACAGCGTGGTGCCGAGCACGCCGCGCGTATCGGAATTGCCGAAGAAGCCGCGATAGGCGGCGAGCGTGAAGCCGTGATCGCCCGTCACGCTCAGCAGCAGCAGGCGCGCCAGCGGATAGAGCACCAGCGGCCCGAGCACGACCACCACCAGCACCAGCAGATGCAGGCGCCCATTGCGCCGGGCCCGTCGCGCCGCCTGCGCGTGCGCGGCGGTGGAGGCATCGCGGCGCGCGGCGGCAGCGCGATCGAGCTCGAGCTCAGGGGTCGATAAGGACGACATCATCCGCCTCGCAATGCAGGGAAACGCGCGCGCCGCGCTCCGGGCTCATGCCGCGGCCGCGCTGCAGGGTGACCAGCACCGGCTGGTCGGCCGCCGCGTCGAGCATCACCGACACGGACAATTCCGAGCCATGCCACTCGACCGAGGCGATGGTGCCGTTCAGGCCGCCGCTGCCGGGCGGCTGCAGCGTGAAGCGCTCGGGGCGCACGCAGGCGAGCTTGTCGCGCACGGTATGCAGCGGATCGCCGATCGGATAGACGACCTGCGGCGGCAGCAGGTTCGCGGCGCCCAGGTAGCGCGCCACGAAGCCGTCGCGCGGCTGGTCGTAAAGCTGCTGCTGCGTGCCGATCTGGGCGATGCGGCCGTCGCGCATCAGCAGCGCGCGATCGGACAGCACCAGCGCATCGTCGCGATCGTGCGTGACGCAGACGATGGTCAGGTTCGGCAGGCGCTCGTGCAGCGCCTTCAATTCGGTGCGCACCGAGGCGCGCAGGTTGGCATCGAGCGCCGACAGCGGCTCGTCGAGCAGCAGCACGTCGGGCTCGATCACCAGCGCGCGGGCCAGCGCCACGCGCTGCTGCATGCCGCCCGAGAGCTGGGCCGGCATCACGTGCCCGGCATCGCCGAGCTGCACCAGCTTCAGCGCATCGGCCACGCGCCGGGCGATCTCGCCCGAGGACATGCGCCGCGCGCGCAGCCCGAAGGCGACGTTCTCGAACACCGACAGATGCGGGAACAACGCGTAGTTCTGGAACAGCAGGCCGAGATTGCGCTTGTGCGGCGGCGCATGGGTCAGGTCGCGGCCCGCCACGGTCAGCGTGCCGGTAAGGCCGTCGGCCTTCACGAACCCGGCGATGAAACGCAGCATGGTGGTCTTGCCGCAGCCGCTGCGGCCGAGCACGGTCAGCAGTTCCCCGGCGCCGATCGAGAGCGACAGGTCGTCGAGCACGGTGCGTGCGCCGTAGCGCACGCTCAGATGCTCGATCTGCACGCCGCCCGGCGCGGCCGCGCGCAGCGACGCGCGCGGCTCTGCTGCGCCGAGCGCGCGGGGATGGATCAGGCTGGCGGTATTCACAGGCATCCCTCGTTAGCCGATCACTTCGGCTTGACGACTTCGGTTTCCTTGCCGGAGCTGCCGATCACGTCCTTCTTCCAGCGCTCGGTCCAGCCGGCCTTCTTGGCCATCACGGCATTCCAGTCCACCGGGATCAGCTTGACGCCCGCGATCGCGCGCTTCACGGCCTCGCCGTTCTTGCCCGTCAGCGGCACGTCGGTGCGGCCCGGGATGCCGTACATGTCCGGCACCTTCGACTGCACCTCGGTCGACATCAGGTAGTCGATCAGCTTCTTGCCGGCCTCGGTGTTCGGGCCGCCCTTGAACAGGCCGATCGCGTAAGGCAGCTGGAAGGTGGTCGGCGCGTCGCCCGGCTTGGCGGCCAGGAACACCGGCTTGACCGACAGGCCGCCGTGCTCGGCGTCGTCGAGGTCCATCTGCAGATCGCCGTTGGCGACGCTGATCTCGTTGCGCGAGAGCAGCACGTTCAGGTAGCCCGTGCCCTTGGTGTGGAACTTGGCGCTGCGTTCGAGCTTCGCCAGGTAGTCGAAGGCGGCATCCTCGCCCATCAGCGTCGAGGTCAGGATGATCACGGCCATGCCGTCGCCGGCCGTGGCCGGGTTCGAGTAGGCGATCTTGCCGCTGTACTCGGGCGCGAGCAGGTCGGCGAAGGTCTTCGGCTGGTTCTTGACCACGTCCGGATTGATCGCGAACGAGAAGTAGTTGTTGACGAAGGTCGCCCAGGAACCGTCGGCCGCCTTGGCGATCGCCGGCACGTTCGCGTAGTTCGCGCTCTGGTAGTTCTGCAGCAGGCCGAGCTGGCCGGCTTGCTGGATGAACGGCGGCAGCGTCACCAGCACGTCGGCCTTCGGCGAATTCTTCTCGACGTTGGCGCGATTCACCACTTCGCCGCTGCCCGCCGTCACGATGTTCACCTTCACGCCTTCCTTCTTCTCGAACGCCGGCAGCACGTCGCGATAGAGGTTTTCGAGGCCGTCGGCCGTGTACAGCACGACCGCGCCGGCCGCGTGCGCCGGCATGGCGATACCTTGCAGCAGGCCAGCCGCGCACGCCGCGAGCGCCAGCTTGCGCAACACCGTGCCGAAGGAATTCTGGAATGTCATCTCGCTTCTCCGTAGGGCGGATACAAAGTCGGGCCGGACTCCCGCCGGCGCCTGTCGTCGTCACGGGCCCGCGTTCGGCCCGGTTTCGCGCCGCCGGCAGCGGTCGCCCCGGCAGCAGGCGAAGCATCACAGGCTTCGATGACAACTCAATGACGACACCAACGAATTCCAAAAAATGACACATTTTGCCACTACGATGCAAAGCATCCGGTGCGCCGACCGTGGCGCGCCGCCCTTTTCAGCCAGGAGGCAACGTGATTCCCGACAACGACCCGATTCTTCTGACGCCCGGCCCGCTGACCACGTCGCCGGCCACGCGCCGGGCGATGTTGCGCGACTGGGGCTCGTGGGACGCGGCCTTCAATCGTCTGACGCAAACGCTCTGCGAGGACCTGGTCCGGATCGCCGGCGGCGATGCGAGCTATACCTGCGTGCCCCTGCAGGGCAGCGGCACCTTCGCGGTGGAAGCGGCGCTCGGCACGCTGGTGCCGCGCGACGGGGTGGTGCTGGTGCCCAACCACGGCGCCTACTGCGCGCGAATCCTGAAGATCCTCGGCCGGCTCGGGATCGAGGCCATCGCGCTGCCGTTCGCCGAGCACGAGGCCGCCAGCGCCGAGGCGATCGACGCCCTGCTCGCCCGCGAGCCGCGCATCACGCATGTCGCGCTGGTGCACCTGGAGACCAGCGCCGGCATCCTCAATCCGCTCGCGCGGATCGCCGTGGTCTGCGCGCGGCACGGCAAGCCGCTGATCGTCGACGCGATGAGCTCGTTCGGCGCGCTGCCCGTCGAAGTGGCCGCCAACGGCATCGACGCGCTGGTCTCGGCCAGCGGCAAGTGCCTGGAAGGCGTGCCGGGCATGGGCTTCGTGATCGTCAGGCAAGCGCTGCTGGAGGATTGCGCGGGCCGCTCGCCCTCGCTCGCGCTCGACCTGCACGACCAGCATGCCTACCTGCGGCGCACCGGGCAGTGGCGCTTCACGCCGCCGACGCATGTGGTCGCGGCGCTGCACGAAGCGCTCGCGCAATACCAGGAACAAGGCGGGCTGCCGGCACGCGGCGCGCGCTACGCGGCCAACTGCGCGGCCTTGATCGAAGGCATGCGCGCGCTGGGCTTCACGCCCTTCCTCGATGCCGCCGTGCAGGCGCCGGTGATCGTCACCTTCCACGCGCCGCGCGATCCGCGCTACGACTTCAACGCCTTCTACGCGGCCGTGCGCGATGCCGGCTTCGTGCTCTACCCGGGCAAGCTCACCGAGGTCGACACCTTCCGCGTGGGCTGCATCGGCGCGATCGACGCCGGGCAGATCCGCCGCGCCGTCGCCGCCATCGCGGCCGTGCTCGAGCGGCTCGGGATCTCGGTACGCTGAGCCGCGAGCCCATAAAAAAACCCGGCGCCGCTCGCGCGGGCCGGGCAAGAATTCGTGCTGTTCGAGTGGAGAACGACTACAGCACGATCCGCTCGATGTCGCCGACGATGAAGATGTACGACAGCGCGCCGATCAGCGCGATCACGCCGATGAAGGCCAGCGCGCCGACGAAGGAGCCCGTCGAGGCGACGATGAAACCGACCACCAGCGGCGTGATGATGCCCGCCAGGTTGGCCGCCAGGTTGAAGATGCCGCCGGTCACGCCGAGCAGGCCTTCCGGCGCGATGTCGGACACCAGGGTCCAGCCCAGCGCGGCCATGCCCTGCGCGAAGAAGGCCACCGACATGATCGCGATCACGGCCTCGTTGCTCTCTACGTAGTTGGCCAGCACGATGGTCGAGGCCAGCAGCAGCCCGGCGATGATCGGCAGCTTGCGCGCCACGTTGGCCGACTTGCCGCGTCGCAGCAAATAATCGGAAAAAATGCCGCCGAACATCACGCCGATCGAGGCCGCGATGAAGGGCATCACCGCGAAAAAGCCGATCTTGAGCCAGGCCATGTGGCGTTCCGTGGCGAGATAGGTCGGAAACCACGTAAGGAAGAACACCAGGGTCGAGTTGCCGGCGAACTGGCCCAGGCAGATGCCGGCCAGTTGGCGCTTCTTCAGCAGCCTGCCGGCCATCGCCCAGCTGAACTTCGCCTGGCCCGGCTTGTTCGCCTTCGCCTCGCCGTCGATCAGGCCGCCGCCCTCGGCGATATAGGCCAGCTCGGCCGCGTTGGCCGCCGGGTGATCGCGCGGCTCGCGATACAGGCGCAGCCAGGCCAGGCCGAACAGGATGCCGACCGCGCCGACCACCCAGAACAGCGAACGCCAGCCGAACGCGCCCATCAGCGCGAACAGCACCGGGCTCAGGAAGGCCAGCCCGACGTATTCGCCGACCGTGTAGGTGCCGGTGGCCATCGCGCGTTCCTTCTGCGGGAACCAGGTGGCGACCACCCGGCTATTGGTCGGGAAGCACGGCGCCTCGCTGAAGCCCAGGCCGAGGCGGCAGGCCAGCAGGGTGCCGACGCCGCTGACGAAACCCTGCAGCAGCGTGCACAGCGACCAGAATGTCATCGACAGGAAATAGGTGAGCTTGCTGCCGAAACGGTCGAGGAACAGCCCGCCCGGCACCTGGGCGATCACGTAGGTCCACGAGAACGACGAGAACATGATCCCCATCACCGCCGCGCCGATGCCGAGTTCCTTGGTCAGCCCCGGCGCCGCCACGCCCAGCACGGTGCGATCGAGGTAGTTGATCATGGTGCCGATCGCCAGCAGCGCGAGGATCCGGTAACGCGCCGAGGAACGGCGCAGGCTGCCCGCGGCCGACGCGGAAACGGCCGTGGCGGGCGGTTGGGACGATTGCTGCATCGAAGTCTCCTGGTTGTTGTCGTGGTCGTGACGCCTCAGCGCCCGACGAGTGATTCGAAGTGCGAGAACATGCGCTCGGCGTCGGGTTCGCGGCCGGTGAAGATCTCGAACGCGTCGACCGCCTGGTAGACCGCCATCCCGCCGCCCGGCAAGGTCCGGCAGCCGAGCTCGCGCGCCACGCGCACCAGTTCGGTCTCGAGCGGGAAATAGACGATGTCGGCCACCCAGGGCTTGGCGTCGAGCAGGTGTGCCGGCAACGGCAGGCCCGGGTGCTTGGCCATGCCGGTGGGCGTGGCGTGGATCAGGCCGGTGGCGGTGGCCATCGCCGCGTCGAGCGCGCTGCCCGCCGTCACCGTCGCCGCCGGGAAGCGCGCCTGCAGTTCGACGGCCAGCGATGCGGCGCGCGCGGGTTCGACGTCGAAGATCGTCAGCGCCTCGGCGCCGAGCATCAGCGCGGCATGGGCGACCGCCGCGCCCGCGCCGCCGGCGCCGAGCTGCACCACGCGCGCCATCGACACGCCGGCCAGGCCGCGTCGGAACGATTTCGCGAAGCCCGACCAATCGGTGTTGTGGCCGCTGCGCTTGCCGTCGGCGAAGCGCACCGTGTTGACCGCGCCCAGCGCTCGCGCATCGTCGGACAGCGAGTCGAGATGCGCGATCACGCGCTGCTTGCAAGGGTGGGTGATGTTCAGGCCGTCGTAGCCCATGCGCTCGGCGGTATCGAGCAGTTCGGGCAGCGCCTCGACCGACAGGCCCAGCACGTCGAGATCGAGGCGCCTGTATACATAGTTGAAGCCCTGCAGGCGGCCTTCTCGCTCGTGCATCGCCGGCGACAGCGAGCCGCCGATCCCCTGCCCGATCAAGCCGATCAGGAACGATTGGCCGTTCATCGCGCCGCCTCCTTCAACAAGGTGGCGAGCCGCTGCAGCGCGAATACGTAACCCTCGGTCCCGCAGCCGCAGATCACGCCCTGCGCGACCAGCGACACATAGGAATGGTGGCGGAACGCCTCGCGTCGATGGACGTTCGAGATATGCACCTCGATCACGGGCTTGTCGATCGCGGCGAGCGCGTCGGCCAGCGCGACCGAGGTATGCGTGTAGGCTGCCGGGTTGATCACCACGCCGTCAATCCGCGTGCGAGCCTCGTGCAGCCAGTCGATCAACTGGTGCTCGGCGTTCGACTGGCGGAACTCGATCTCCAGGCCGAGCGCGGCGGCCGCCTCGAGGCAGCGCCGCTCCACGTCGGCCAGCGTCTCGGCGCCGTAGATATGCGGCTGGCGGGTGCCCAGCAGGTTCAGGTTCGGTCCGTTCAGCACCAGGACCTTTGGCTTCGACATCACAAGCAGACTCCGGGAAACGGGTGCGTATCGCGTGGCCACGACGCACCCTCACAAACTTTTTGAGGTGGCGCAAGTGTGCGCCAGGCGCACGCGGCTTGTCTTTCGGGGTTTATGCTTATTTGTACCATCTAGTTAGTTTGTATAATCCGACAACCTAATTCAATAGAATCGGGAACTTGCGCGATCAACGAACGGCCTTGGAATTAACCTTTTCGTCCGTTGTCGCCGTTTCCGAGCTTTCCTGCAGGGATTCGCTCATGAAGCGTTCGATTGCCACCGTGTCGCTGGCCGGCACCCTGGTCGAGAAACTCAAGGCGATCGCGGCGGCCGGCTTCGACGGCGTCGAGATCTTCGAAAACGACCTGCTCTACTTCGACGGTTCGCCCGCCGACATACGCGGGATCGCCGCCGATCTCGGCCTCGAGATCGTACTGTTCCAGCCGTTCCGCGATTTCGAGGGCGTCGACGCCGGGCAGCTCGCGCGTAACCTGGAGCGCGCGCGCCGCAAGTTCGACCTGATGCACGCGCTGGGCACCGATCGCATCCTGGTCTGCAGCAACGTCTCGCCGCAAACCATCGCCGACGAGGCGCTGCTGGTGGACCAGCTCGGCGCCCTGGCCGAAGCCGCGCGCGGCGCCGATGTGATCGCCGCCTACGAGGCGCTGGCCTGGGGCCGCGTGGTGAAGACCTACGGCCACGCCTGGCGCTTGGTCGACGCGGTGAACAGCCCGCATTTGGGCCTCGCGCTCGACAGCTTCCACACGCTCTCGCTCGACGACGATCCCGACGGCATCGCGCGCATCCCCGGCGATCGCATCGCCTTCGTGCAGATCGCCGACGCGCCGAAGCTGGCGATGGACGTGCTCGAATGGAGCCGCCATTACCGCTCCTTCCCTGGCCAGGGTGACTTCGACCTGGCACGCTTCACGGCGCGCGTGATCGAATCGGGTTTCAGCGGGCCGCTTTCGCTGGAGATCTTCAACGACGGCTTCCGCGCCGCGCCCACCGCGATCACGGCCGCCGACGGGCTACGCTCGCTGCATCACCTGGAAGACATCACGCGCCTGCGCCTGGCCGCCGAGGGCCGTGCTCCCGCCGCCGACCAGGCGCTGTTCGCGCCGCCCGCCGCGCCGGCCCACGTCGGCTTCAAGTTCATCGAATTCGCGGTGGACGCGAGCGCGGCCGCGAAGGTGGCCGACTGGCTCGGCAAGCTGCGCTTCCGGCTGGCCGGCCGCCATCGCTCGAAGAACGTGATGCTCTACCAGCACGGCGCCGCCTCGATCGTGCTGAACGCCGAGCCCGATTCCTTCGCCGACGCGTTCTTCCAGCGACATGGGCTGTCGCTGTGCGCCTCGGCCTTCCAGGTCGACGACGCGAGGCTGGCCTTCGAGCGCGCGGCGAGCTTCGGCTTCGCGCCGTTCTCGGGCCGCGTCGGACCGAACGAGCGCGTGGTGCCCGGCGTGCAGGCGCCCGACGGCAGCCTCGACTATTTCGTCGACGAGACGCCCGGCGCGCCGACGCTCTATGAATCGGATTTCGTGCTGACCGACGTGGACGGCCCGGTGGAAGTCGGCCCGCTGACCGGCATCGACCATGTCTGCCTGGCGCTGCCGGCCGACGCGCTCGATACCTGGGTGCTGTTCTTCCGCACCGCGTTCGGCTTCGAGGCCGAGAAGAGCTGGCTGGTACCCGATCCCTACGGGCTGATGCGCAGCCGCGCGGTGCGCAGCCCGGACGGCAGCGTGCGGATCGCGCTCAATGCCTCGGTGGATCGCCACACGGCCGTATTCGAATCGCTGAACCGCTATCACGGCTCGGGCCTCAACCACGTGGCGTTCCGCACCGACGACATCGTGCGCGCGGTAGCCGAGGCGGCCGCCGACGGCGTCGCCTTCCTGCGCGTGCCGCGTAATTACTACGACGACCTGGCCGCGCGCTACGCCCTGCCCGACGATTTCGTCGACACGCTGTGCCGTCACCACCTGCTGTACGACCGCGACGAGCAGGGCGGCGAATTCCTGCATGCGTATACAGAACTGGTGGACGAGCGCTTTTCGTTCGAGATCGTCGAGCGGCGCGGCGGCTACGATGGTTACGGCGCCGCGAACACGGCGGTGCGACTGGCGGCCCAGGCGCAGAGGAAAAAATGAGGATTGGGCCGGCGGCTCGATGCTGCCGCCGGCATCAAGAATCTATTGTCGCGGGCGCAACTTTCCGGCCGTAATGAAGCCGCCCGCAGCAAACCGCGCCGCCCCGAAGCCCGCTTCCCGCGGCGGGCCGGGCCTTCGCGCGACACCCGCGGCGCAGCATCGCCGAGCCGCCCACCGACGCCGTTACAGCCAGTAACGATAGGCACCTCTTGCAATTCCCCTGACCGTCCCGATTTTAAGAATCGTTTAAGTCTCGGGCGGCACCATCCGCTCCAATCGTTTTTCGAGATACAAGATAGAAGAATTGGAGGTTGCAATGAGCGCCAACGATGCATCCGGCCGCCCGGCCAGCCCCCCGTCACGTCCAAAGACGATGCTGCGTCGTCTGTTGAGCCATCACGAGATTGCCACCTTGCTGGTGCTGCTGCACGCGCCGATCGCCGCGAACGCGAAGCCGGAGCTGCCGGCGCTGGAGGAAGCGGGCCTAGTCGAGATGGTGGGCGACGGTCCCGCGCCGCTGGTACGCCTGACCGCCGACGGCAGCGCCGTCCTCAAGGGCCTCGGATTTCGTTGAGCCGGCGGCCCGGCCCTGCTTTTCCTTCCCGACGTTTTCCTGACGAACCCTGACCGAGGCGTTCTCGGTCCGAGGTCTTCATTGGCTGGCGCCTGCCGGTCAGACCGTTAGTTGCGCAATCACGCCAAAGCGGCACGACACCCGCCGCCACGTTCCCCTCAAGCCCCGCGTTCCGCCTGCAAGGTCATCCGGTACTCGGTCGGCGTCACCCCCACCGTCGCCTTGAACTGCCGCGAAAACGCGCTGTGATCGGTATAGCCGCAAAGCGCGGCGACATCGGTCACCTTCTCGTGCGTGACGAGCAGGGCCGTGGCCGCGTCGAGCCGCGTCTTCAGCAGCACCTGGCGCGGCGTCAGGTGAAACACCTTGTGGAAATACCGTTCGAGCTGCGCGACCGACATCCCGGCCATCTCGGCCAGGTGCTTGAGGTTGAGCGGCTGCACGTAATGCTCCTGGATGTACTGCACCACGTCGGCGAGCCGGCTGTAGGCCGGATGCGAGCCCTCGTTGGCCTTCAGGTCGCGCGAGATGCCGGCCAGCCCGACCACACGGCCGAGCCCGTCGCGCAGCGGCTCCTTGGTGGTCAGGCACCAGCCCGGCTGCCGCCCCGGATAGAGATGCAGCTCGAGCTGGTCGGTCAGTTGCTGGCCGGCATGGATGGTCGCCATGTCCTGCTCGAGATAGTTGCGGCCGAACCGGCGCGGAAACACTTCCTCGGTGGTCTTGCCGTAGAGCTCGCGCTTCTCCTTGAAACCGCAGCGCTGCGCCAGCGTGCGATTGGCCAGCACGTAGCGGCCGTCGACGTCCTTCACGAAGAAGGCCACATCGGGCAAGGCATCGAACACCGGTGCGAGCTGCGCGAAATGCGCGAGCATCGCGTCGAGCCCGTCGCCCGAGCCGGGTGCCGGGCGGATCGCGTCGAACAGCGGCGAGGAGGAATCGGCGGGCGAGGTCATGAGTCCGGAGAAGGTCGGGAAATCCGCGTGCGTCGATTATAGGAGCGGCTCGTCGGCGGCAAGCGTGCCGATGCGAACCGGCGAGAACGGCGGGCGCGGTATCGCGGCCTCCTGCCAGCCCAGCAATGCGGCGCCGGCCGCGCCGCAAACGCGGCCTTGGCAGGCGCCCATGCCGCAACGCGTCTGCAGCTTCGCGTCACGCGCATCGGCATAACCACGCGCGGCGCCCAGCGTGACGTCCTCGCAGCGGCACAGCACCGTGTCGTCGGGCGGCAAGGCGCGAGCCGCATCACCGAGCGCGAAGGTCCGCGCGACGCGCGCGGCGAAACCTCGCCATACCTCGCGCTCGCGCATCAGCGCGGCAACCCGCCGATCGCCCTCGTCGACACCGGCCGCCGCCAGCCCTGCCAGGGCGCCCTCGGCGCGCGCCAGTTCCATGCCGCCGATCCCCGTGCTCTCGCCGGCCGCGAACACCGCCTCGCGGGAAGTACGCTGCCGCGCATCGACCGCCACCGCGCCGTCGCGCAACTCGCAGCCGAGCGCAAGCGGCAGCGTCAGGTTCGGCACCAGCCCATAACCGCAGGCGATCCGATCGCATTCGATCACGCGCTGCCGCCCCTCGATCTCGATGGTCGCGGCCTCGACGCGCGCGCTGCCATGCGCGGCGCGCAGCACGCCGCCCGTCAGATAGTCGACGCCGATGAAGCCACGCGTGAGCCGCGCCGCCTGCACCAGCTTCGAGGGCGTGGCCGCCAGCGACAGCGCGAAGCCGCGCACGGCCCGCGCGCTCGCCTGCTCGACCACGGCAAGCACGTTTGCGCCCGCCTCGCGCGCCGTCGCCAACGCGGCGATCAGCAGGGGCCCGCTGCCCGCGATCACGATCCGTTCCCCGCGCACCGGCACGCCGCCCTTGACCAGGGCCTGCAAACCACCCGCGCCGGTCACGCCCGGCAGGGTCCAGCCGGCGAAGGGCAGCAACAGCTCGCGCGCGCCGGTGGCCACGATCAGCTTGTCGTAGCCCAGGATCGCGCCACCCGCCTCGGCAGACGCCTGCTCGAGCAGCAATTCGCGACCCGGCAGGGCAGCCACCACGCGCGCGCCCGGGATCAGCTCGACGCTGCTCGCGCGCAGCGCCGCGAGCGATTCGACCAGCGGCGCGGCCGGTTCGAACACGGGCCCCTGGCGCCAGATCTGGCCGCCGGCTCGCGGATTGTCGTCGAGGATCGCGACGCGCGCGCCGGCGCCGGCAGCCGCGCG
>NZ_VWWC01000173.1:0-14828 GCF_011753175.1 Burkholderia sp. Cy-637
CGCGCGGCGATGCGCGCCCGGCACGGCAAGGCACGCCCCGGCTCGGCGCGCATCGCGGGCGGCCCGCCGCCAGTTGCAGCCGGCGCGATCCGTCCGGCACGCGCCGGCGCGAGTCAACCGCTCGCACCTGCCCGGCGTTGTCCCCTGGAAGGATTCCGATCCAGCGAGGAGACACCCGATGCGATTGCCCATGGCGCGCTGCCTGGCCTGGCTGCTCTGTTGCGCGGCCACGGCCGCCCAGGCCCAACCACAGACCGTGCACTTCCCGTCGCTGGACGGTCCGCCGGCGACCTCGCTGAGCGCCTACCTGTTTCCCGCGCCCGGCGAGGGCCGCCACCCGGCGATGGTGTTCCTGCACGGCTGCGGCGGCCTCTACAACCGCGCGGGACGGATCGAATCGCGCGAGCGCGAATGGGCGCGGCGCCTGAACGACGCCGGCATCACGGTGCTGATGGTGGACAGCCTGGGTTCGCGCGATCACGGCGAGATGTGCGCGCCTGCGCATTTCGTGGCCGCGATCTACCGCGCGCGGGCCTATGACGCCTACGCGGCGCTGCGCTACCTGCAGGCGCTGCCCGAGGTGCGCGCCGACCGGGTCGGCGTGATGGGCTGGTCGCAAGGCGGCGGCACCCTGCTCAACACGATCCGCGCCACCAGCCCGGCGCGGCCCGCGAGCCTGCCCGACGGCGATTTCCGCGCGGCCGTGGCCTTCTATCCGGCCAGTTGCAACACCAGGCGGCAAGGCGGCAGCTGGGCCAGCCCGGTGCCGCTGCTGGCGCTGATCGGCGCGCGGGACGTGTGGACGCCGCTGGCGCCCTGCCAGGCGCTGATGAATTCGCTCGCCGAGGGCACCGAGGTCAGCCTGCAGGCCTACCCGAACGCCTATCACGACTTCGACTGGCCGGACATGCCGGTGCACGAGGTGCCGGCCTTCCGCACCCGCGACGGCGTGGTGCCGATCGAGGGCACCGACCCGGAAGCGCGCGCCGACGCGCAGCAGCGCGTGATGGCCTTCCTGACGGCGCGCCTGCTGGCGCCCTGAATCCCTGAATCCGGCGGCCGGCGCCGGGCAGGCGGGCACGCCAGGCGCCAGGCTCGCGCGCTGGGCTCAGCGCTTCTTGCGCGCGACCTCGACCAGGATCCGCTCCACCGCCTCCACGTAGCCGGCGGTGCCGAAGCGGCGCACCGCCGTCTCGAAGCCGTTGGCCACCAGCGCCTCGCGCCGCGCGCGATCGTGGCGCAGCGAGCCGAGCGCCGCGGACAACGACGGCGCATCGCCGGGCTCGCAAAGCAGGCCGTTGACGCCGTCGTCGATGATCTCGATCACGCCGCCGGCCCGCGCGGCCACCACCGGGCGCCGCGCCAGCATCCCCTCGACGATCACGCGCCCGAACGGCTCGGGCGTGATCGAGGTATGCGCGACCACGTCGACCGCCTTCATCCAGCTGGCGATATCGCGCTGGAAGCCGGCGAAGGTGACACGCTCGCCCAGCCCGCGCTGCGCCACCAGGTCCTGCAGTTCGGCCGCGTATTCGTCCTCGCCGAACAACGGCGCGCCGACCAGCACCACGTGCAGGTCCGGATCGCGCATCGCCGCGTCGAGCAGCAGGTGCTGCCCCTTCCAGCGCGCCAGGCGGCTGAACGAGCCGACGATCCAGGCCCGTTCCGGCAAGCCCAGCCGCGCGCGCAGGACCGCCTGCGGCAGCGCGTCGAGCGCCACGAAGGGCGCCGCGTCGATGCCGTTGAACACCACGTCGACCGATTCCTGCTCGCCGCCCGTGAGGGCCAGGTAGGCCTGCGCGGAGGCATTCGAATTGGCGATCACGCGCGTGAGCCCGAGGCGCGCGCAGCGGCGGATCGCGAACAACTGCTTGGCGCCGAAATGCTCGCGGCTGACGATGTCGCGCAGGTGCCAGACCACCGGCTTGCGCGCGATGCGCCCGGCCAGCGCGCCGACCACCATGGCGCGCTGCGTATTGGCATAGATCACGTCGACCTCGCGCGCGCGGCGCACCACCTCGCGCACCAGCGAGAGCAGGCCGCCCACCGCGCGCAGCGAGGCGCCGCCCTGCTTGCGCACGCCGTCGAGCCCGCGCGACTTCAGCACCTCGACCTCGACGCCGGCCTCGGCCAGCGCGGCCTGGAACGGGCCGTCGTCGAACAGCAGCACGCTGGCGCTGCCGCGCCAGTGCGTGACGAATTCGAGCAGGGACAGCTCGGCGCCGCCGAGCACGCCGCTCTGGTCCAGCACCAGCGCGCGCACCTGGCTGGCCGCCGCGGTGCCCGCCTCGCGGGCGCCGGCCCGCGCGCGGGCCTGGGCGTCCGGCAGCAGGCTCTCGATCTGCTCGACCAGGCGGCGCCGGAAATGCTGGGTCGCGAAACGTTCGGCATTGGCGCGGCAGACCTCGGGCCGGAACCGCGCGGGATCGGCCTCGAAGGCATCCACCGCGGCCACGATCGCCGGCACGCTCTGCTCCTCGAAGAACAGGCCGGTGGGCGTGGCGTCGACGGCGCCGTCGCGCACCGTCTCGAGCGCGCCGCCCTTGCCGTAGGCGATCACCGGCGTGCCGCAGGCCTGCGCCTCGACCACCGAGATGCCGAAATCCTCCTCGGCCGCGAACACGAAGGCCTTGGCGCGCCGCATGTGGTCCTGCAGCACCGAGAACGGCTGGTAGCCCAGCACCTCGACGTTCGGGCCGGCCTTGGCGCGCACCTTGGCCATGTCGGGGCCGTCGCCGATCACCACCAGGCGGCGCCCCGGCATGCGCGAGAAGGCCTCGGCGATCAGGTCGATCTTCTTGTACGGCACCATCCGCGAGGCCGTCACGTAGAAGTCCTCCTTGTCGGTCGACAGCGCGAAGCCGTCGACGTCGACCGGCGGGAACACCACCGCCGCGTCGCGCTGGTAGACCTTGCGGATGCGCCGCGCGATGAAGGCCGAATTGGCGATGAAGCCGTCGACCGAGTTCGAGGTGCGGATGTCCCAGTTGCGGATGTAGTGCAGGATCAGCCGCGCCATCATCGACTTCGGCCCGCGCGTGAGCTGCGACTGCTCCAGGTACTGGTGCTGCAGGTCCCAGGCATAGCGGATCGGCGAATGCACGTAGCTGACGTGGATCTGGTCCGGCCCGGTCAGCACGCCCTTGGCCACCGCGTGGCTGCTGGAGATCACCAGGTCGTAGGCGGATACATCGAGCTGCTCGATCGCCAGCGGCATCAGCGGCAGGTAGCTGCGGTACTTGGTGCGCGCGAACGGCAGCTTCTGGATGAAGGAGGTGGTGACCGGCCGGCCGTGCAGGAAGCCGCGGTCGTCGAGGAAGTCGACCAGGCTGAACAGGTCCGCGTCGGGGAAGCAGGCGATGATCTGCTCCAGCACGCGCTCGGCGCCGGCATAGGTGACCAGCCAGTCGTGGATGATGGCCACGCGCAGCGGCCGGCCCGCGGGCTTGCCGAATTGCCGGCCGGCGGCGGCCGCGGCCGGTTGGAGCTGGCGCGCGAAGGAAGCCGCCGAGCGTTCTACGAGTTCGCCTTTCATACGCTTTTCCCGGGAATCAGTCGCCCGATCGCACCGCGCGCGAGCGCGCGCAGGCCGGGCGTCGTCAAGAGCGACCACGCCATGTTCAGCGCGGCCACGAGTGCGCAGAGCGCGATGGCTTCCAGCAGCGTCGGGCCGGTCCAGGCCAGCGCCAGGCTGGCGAGCAGGAAGGCCAGGTGGGCCGCCATGTCGAGCAGGATCGGGCGGCGCCGCACCGAGGACAGCATCAGCAGCACGCCGTAGTCGACCAGCGCGCGCGCGGCCACCACCACCGCCGCGCCGATCAGGCCAAAGTGCGCGACGCCGAACCACAGCGCCGCCACGAAGAACGGCAGCTGGATCACGCCGGCCAGCCCGGCGCGCGCCGGATTGACCTGCGACTGGATCAGGATCCGCACCACGCTGGCCTGGCCGACCAGCCAGATGCCGATCACCAGCACCCGGCCCACCGGCGCGGACTGCAGCGCCAGCTCGGGGCCCACCCACAGGTCGAGGAAGGGCTGCAGCGCGAAGATCGCCACGATCATGATCGGCGTGAACACGCCGTTGAGGAATTCCAGCGACTGGCGCACCAGCTTGTCGGCATGGTCGCGATCGATCGCCGACAGGCGCGGGAACAGCGTGCGCACCACCGCGTTGGGCAGCATGTTCAGGCGCGTGACGAGGTTCTGCGGCACCGTGTAGTAGGTCACGTAGCGCGCGCCGAGATGGGCGCCGAGCAGCACCCGGTCGAGCGAATCGGCCACCATGCTGGCGGTGCTGGCGATCAGCATCCAGCCGCCGAAGGTGAACAGTTCCTTCGCGGTCTGCCAGCGCGGCGGCGCCACGCGCCGGATGTTCAGCACGCGCAGGCTGGCGCGGCCCAGCAGCAGCGCCGCCACGAGGCGCGCCAGCACCGCGGCGGCCAGCACCGACTGCAGGTTCGGCGCGATCAGCCAGGCCGCGCCGAGCGGCAGCAACTGGAACAGGAAGGTGCCGAAGGTCTGGTTGGCGTTGTAGATGCCGAAGCGCTCGGCGCCGTTGATCGCGCCCGAGAACACCCAGGACACGTTGGCGATCGGGATCGCGCAGGCCAGCCACGGCAGCGCCTGGTAGACCTCGTGCTGCAGCGCCGGCGACACCTTGGTGAAGTAGGCCGTGTAGATGAAGGCGCCGAAATAGATCAGCAGGCCGCCCACGATGCCGGTGCCGAGATTGAGCCAGCAGGCGCTCCAGAACACCCGCTCGCATTGCTCGGGGTCGCCGCTGGCGAGCGCCTTGGAGATCTGGTTCTGGGCGGCCATGCTCATGCCCAGGTCGAGGATCCCGAAATAGCCGATCAGCGTCCACACCAGGCTCACCACGCCGTAGCGATCGACGCCGAGCGTGTGGATGTAGGCCGGCACCGTCACCAGCGACACGAAGGTCGGCAGGATCAGCCCGACGAAGTTCACCGCGACGTTCCTCAGCATGCGCTTATCCATGCCGTCGCCCCGGCAGGTCCCGCCCGACTTGCTCGACTTGCTCGACTTGCTCGACTTGCTCGACTTGCTCGACTTGCTCGATCGCCATCATTGCCTCGTGTTCCTCCCTCATCGCGGCGTCCACCGATACATCATCACCTTGCCGCGCGCGTCTTCCTCCACGAAGACCAGGTACTCGCCGTTGTCGCGGCGATGCGCGCTGATCCCGAACGGCACGTCGACCCAGCCCGAGGCGCGCCCCACTTCCGGCCCCGGCTTGATCACGCCGAGCTCGCGGCCGTTGTCCTTGTCGTAGACGTGCACGATGCCGACCGGCTCGACGCCGAACAGGTAGCGGCCTTCCACGGTCAGGCCGATCAGGTTCAGGATCGGCTTGGCGTCGGGCGCCCAGGGCAGCTCGACCTGGTAGCGCTTGACCGGCGTGCCGCTCGACCACTTGTCGTAGCGCACCAGCACGCGCCCCACCTCCTTGTTGATGCCGGGCTTGGGTGCGGCATCGGCGGTGTAGCCGGTCACGTAGAGCGTGTCGCCGGCCGGGTCGTAGATCGCGCGGCGCAGCTCGGTGAAGGGCTCGGGCACCGGGTAGGCGCTGAGCTTGTCGTAGGAGTAGATCGGGTTGCCGACCTTGTCGAGGCCGCCGTAGCGGAAGCGGAAGATGCCGCGCTTGTCGCTGGCGCGCCAGATGTCGCCGTTGGTATCGACCCACCAGCCCCAGCCGCCGGGCTTGGCTTTGCCGCTGGTGTTCAGCGTGAATTCGCCGTCCTCGAAATGGCCGTTGCCGTTCAGGTCGCGCCAGATCCAGTCGCCGCCCGGCGGCCGGTTCGGGATCTTGTCGACGCCGCGCGCGCGGCCCGCGAACAAGCCCGAGGGAATCGCCGTCTCGCCGTCGCGCTTCGCGTCGAAGCGGTAGATCTTCAGGTGATCGGCGTACATGTCGGTCAGGTACAGGAAGGTGTGACCGTCC
Source organism: Burkholderia sp. Cy-637 (assembly GCF_011753175.1). Lineage (NCBI taxonomy): Bacteria > Pseudomonadati > Pseudomonadota > Betaproteobacteria > Burkholderiales > Burkholderiaceae > Burkholderia > Burkholderia sp. Cy-637. The sequence goes on from NZ_VWWC01000173.1 coordinate 5,963, forward strand.
AGGCGTCGCGCGGTCGGCAGGCCCGGCCACTGGTCGGTGTTGAAGACCGGATCGTCGGGGTACTTGAAGCGGTTCGACAGGAAACCCGCGTATTTCCATTCGTGCCCGGCGGGCTTCGAGAAATCGAGCTCGAAGCGCTTGTTGCCGGTATAGACGCTGTTCGGGCGCGCCGGATCGATGCTCGCGCCGTCGACGAACAGCAGGCCGTCGACCTGCCAGCGCAGCTTGCCGCCGCCGTCGTAGCTGGCCAGCGTGGCGCCGAGCCCGGCGCCGATGGTTCCCTGCTTGGGGCCGATGCCGTTCATCGACACATAGATGTTGCCGTCGCGATCGGCGCCGACGCCGGTCAGGCCGTTGAAGCGGCCCGGGCCGGGACGGCCCGCCACGCCGGAGAAGATTCCGCCGCGCTCGCCCAGCGGCGTGGCCGGCACGTATTTGTCGCCCTGCTTCGCGTAGATCAGGATCTGCTGGCGCGGGCCGTTGTCGGCCACCAGCACGCGCGATTTCGCGTCGACGGCCACGTCCACCGCCTCGCTGTCGGCCGGCAGGGCCGGCGCGTCGTCGATCGGGCGGCCGTCGGCGCGCACGTGCAGCAGCTTCGCCGGGCCCGTCAGCGTCTTGGAGAGCAGCCACAGCGTGCCGTCGGCTGCCAGCGCGATGCGGCCCGGCTCGGGCGCGCTGAACGAGGACAGCTTGTCCATCGTCTCGGCGTCGTAGACATCCACGCTGTCGTGATTCGGATCGGTGGCGTAGAGCCGCTTCATCGAGGCCGCCAGGCCGCCCACCTCGTCGCGCGTGCCGGTCGGCACGTCGTTGACCTTCAGGAAACTGGCCGCCATCTTCGCGCGCGAGTCGCCCGCGGTGGCCGCGCGGAACGGCGCGGGCTGGCGCATGTCGCCGATCGCGCGGCGCGAGATGCCCCACCACTGGCGCCCCTTCTCCGGCCAGATGCCGGGGCTCACCAGCCGCCCCTTCTCGTTGCCCACGCCGATCGCCACATAGGCATAGCGATCGTTGACGGCGATCGCGCTGCCGCCGGCATTGCCCCAGCCATGCGTGCCGCCCGCGAAGCCGAGCATCTTGCCGTCCTCGTAGACGCTGGCCTCGGCGCCGCTCTCGTCCCAGGGCGCGTTCGTATAGACCTTGCCTTGCGGCGTCACGGCGATCGCGCGGATATCGATCTGCGTCCAGCTGCCGTCGCCGTAACCATGGGTATTGCCGATCCACGAGGTGGTGGCATCGAGCACGGTTTCGGCCGGCGCGCGGCCGGGCAGGCAGACGAAGGAAATCAGGACGGCGAGGACGATCAGTAGCGGACGTCGCAATGCGGCTCTCCGGAATGGGCTGGCGGGCGATGATGAACGGCGCTTCCGTGCCCGCGGGGAGGTGGTGGCGCGAATCAGGTGAAATGCCCGGCGCGGCACCTGCCGAGCACCGCCATGCACCTCGATGCGGCACCGCGTCAGGCCTGCCCGCAGGTACGGTGCGACGCAGGTTACAAGCGAAAATAATCACAAGAAAATCCGAATAATTTCCGCGGCGCCGTAAATGTTTCAATCTCTCATTGGTCGCGGCGGGATTCGGTATTTACGAGTCGAGTTCGATGCGGCGCGGCAAGATCGACCGAGCATTCGTGCATCGCGTCGTAACATGTACCGGGCACGCGGCCCGCTGTACCCGGGGGTTCGGGAGGCGCGCCGCTGTTTTATTCAGCAGTGCCGGATGATGCAGGGATCCATTCCACGAAAAAATCGTTCAGCCATCCGTAATGGCTCGCTGGATTTTTTGCCGATTTCTTTTCCCTAGAATTCGGCTCGAATCGACCCGCAAACTTTTACCGACGGAAAGCTTGCGCGTTTCGGCGCTCCGGCCGCGGCACGCGGCACATGGAGAGGCCGGCGCGGGCGCCGTCGGGCTCGCCCTTCCGGACACGATGACGATCGACACTCCCGCTTCCGCGCCCTCGCCCCATTCCGGCCGTATCGTCCAGCTCGACGGCCTGCGCGCCATCGCCGTGATGGCCGTGTTCCTGCAGCATGCGCTCAAGGCGCCGCTCTGGATGGGCGTGGACCTGTTCTTCGTGCTGAGCGGCCTGCTGATCACCGGCATCCTGCTCGACCGCAAGGCGCGCGGGCTGCCGCTGTTCCGCCATTTCTACGTGCGCCGCGCGCGCCGCATCCTGCCGCCCTACGCGCTGCTGCTGGTGGTCTCCACCCTGTTGTTCGGCGCCGGCTGGCTCGCGCACTGGCCCTGGTACGCGTTCTTCTCGACCAATATCGGCTTGTCGCTCGGCAGCATCGGCCACGAGAGCCTCAACGTGCTGTGGTCGCTGGCCGTGGAGGAGCAGTTCTACATCTTCTGGCCCTTCGTGGTGCTGCTGTGTCCCGAGCGGGCGCTGGCCTGGGTGGCCGCCGCCCTGGTGGTCGCGGCGCCGCTGCTGCGCGCGATCGCCACGCCCTGGTTCGATTCGTTCTGGCCGATCTACTACCTCACGCCGTTCCGCATGGACCTGCTGGCGGCCGGCGCGCTGCTGGCCGTGCTGCTGCGCCGCGACCGCCGCGCGCTCGAGCCCTATACCGGCCTGGCGGTGGCCGGCGCCTGCATCGCGCTGGCGCTGCTGGCCTGGCTGCATCTGTCCAACCCGCGTTTTCGCGCCGCCAATACGCCGCTCTCGAATGCCGCGCTCTACAGCATCTCGCTGCTGCTGTGCACCTCGATCGTGGTGATCGCGCTGCGCGGCCGCGGCCTGGTGCAGCGCGTGCTGACACATCCGGTGCTGGTCTATGTGGGCACCATCAGCTACACGGTCTACCTGGTCCACCTCAGCGTGCTCTATGCGCTCTGGCCCTGGCACCTGAACCGCTACCTGACGGCCGTGCTCGCGCTGGCGATCACGCTCGCCTACGCCAGCTTCACCTGGTTCGCGTTCGAACGGCGGCTCACGCGCGGCCCCGCGCGACCGGTGATCGTCGCGACGCCGCGCCCGACCGCCTGACTCCCTTCACTCGTTCATTCCGGAAACATTCATGAGCCAAGCACGTACCGCCATCGTCACGGGTATTACCGGCCAGGACGGCGCCTATCTGACGAAACTGCTGCTCGACAAGGGCTATCGCGTGACCGGCACCTATCGGCGCACCAGCTCCACCAACTTCTGGCGCATCGCCGAACTCGGGGTCGAGCAGCACCCGAACCTGAACCTGGTCGAGCACGACCTGACCGATCTCGGTTCCTGCCTGCGCCTGCTCGAACGCACGCGCCCGGACGAGCTGTACAACCTGGCCGCGCAGAGCTTCGTCGGCGTGTCCTTCGACCAGCCGATCACCACCGCCGAGGTCACCGGCATCGGCGCGCTGAACCTGCTCGAGGCGATCCGCATCGTCAGCCCGAAGACGCGCTTCTACCAGGCCTCGACCTCGGAAATGTTCGGCAAGGTGCAGGCGATCCCGCAGGTCGAGTCGACGCCCTTCTATCCGCGCAGCCCCTATGGCGTGGCCAAGCTCTACGCGCACTGGATGACGGTCAACTACCGCGAGTCCTATGGCCTGTTCGGCTCCAGCGGCATCCTGTTCAACCACGAATCGCCGCTGCGCGGCCGCGAATTCGTCACGCGCAAGATCACCGACACGGTCGCCAAGATCAAGCTCGGCAAGGCGCCCCGCCTCGAGCTCGGCAATCTCGACGCGAAACGCGACTGGGGCTTCGCCCAGGAATACGTGGAAGGCATGTGGCGCATGCTGCAGGCCGACGAGCCCGATACCTTCGTGCTGGCCACCAATCGCACCGAGACGGTTCGCGACTTCGTGCGAATGGCCTTCGCCGCCGCCGGCTACCAGCTCGAATGGACCGGCAAGGACGAGCAGGAACGCGGGCTGGATGCCGCCACCGGCAAGGTGCTGGTGCAGATCAATCCGCGCTTCTACCGGCCGGCCGAGGTGGACCTGCTGATCGGCTGCGCCGACAAGGCGAAGGAGAAGCTGGGCTGGCAGCCGCAGACGACGCTCGAGCAGTTGTGCCATATGATGGTGGAGGCCGACATCACGCGTAACCAACACCATGACACCTTCTGATTCAGCCGGCCGCCGCCGCGCGCTCGTCACCGGCCTGGCCGGCTTCACCGGCCGCTACGTGGCCGAGGCGCTGGAGGCGGCCGGCTACGAGGTCTGGGGCACGGTCTCGCCCGAAGCCGCACCGCCGGCCGATCCCGCGCTGGCGCATGCGAGGCTGCTGCAGGCCGACCTGCTCGATCCCGACGCGCTGCGCGAGGCGGTGGCCGAGGCGCGGCCCGACGCGGTGATCCATCTCGCCGCGCTGGCGCACGTGGCCGACAACGACCCGAGCGATCTTTACCTGGTCAACGTGGTCGGCACGCGCAACCTGCTGGCCGCGCTCGATACGCTCGACGCCAGGCCGCGCTGCGTGCTGCTGGCGAGCAGCGCGAACATCTACGGCAACGCGCGCGTCGAATCGATCGACGAGAGCGTGCCGCCCGATCCCGCCAACGACTACGCCGTCAGCAAGCTGGCGATGGAATACGCGGCGCGGCTTTGGTCGGAACGACTGCCGATCGTGATCGCGCGGCCCTTCAACTACACCGGCGTGGGCCAGCGCGAGAACTTCCTGCTGCCCAAGCTGGTGGCCCATTACGCGAGCCATGCGCCGCGCATCTCGCTCGGCAATCTCGACGTCAGCCGCGATTTCTCCGACGTGCGCGACGTGGCCGCCGCCTATGTGCGGCTGGTCGAGGCCGCGCCGATCGGCGAGACCTTCAATGTCTGCTCGGAACGCGCCTGTTCGCTCAAGGAAGTGCTGGCGATGCTGGCGCGCATCGCCGGCTACGTGATCGACGTGACGGTGGATCCGCGCTTCGTGCGCGGCAACGAGGTGAAGATCCTGAAGGGTTCGCGCGCGAAGCTGCGCGAGCGCATCGGCGAGCTGCCGGTCACGCCGCTGGAGGAAACGCTGCGCTGGATGATGGAGGCGGCGCGCGCCGCCGAGGGCGCGGCCTCGGCCTGACCCGCGGCCAGGCGAGACCATGAGAAACGGGGCCGGGCTTACGCGCCGGCCCCGCTCGATTCGATCACGCCCGGTTCGCTCAGCTATCCAGCCCGCGCGCCAGGTCGCGACGCAGGTCCTCGGCGCTCTCCAGCCCGACCGCGAGCCGGATCAGGCCTTCGGAAATCCCCGCCGCCGCGCGCGCCTCGGGCGTGATGCGCGAGTGCGTGGTGGTGGCCGGGTGGGTGATGGTGGTGCGCGTATCGCCCAGATTGGCCGTGATCGACACCACGCGGGTATGGTCGATCACGCGCCAGGCATTGGCGCGCTGCGCCTCGGGCGTGTCGCCCTTGAGCTCGAACGACACCACCGCCCCGCCCGCCTTCTGCTGGCGCTTGGCGATCTCATGCTGCGGATGCGACGCCAGCCCGGGGTAGAACACGCGCTTGACGGCCGGATGCTGCTCCAGCCAGCGCGCGATCTCCAGCGCGTTCGCCGATTGCCGCTCGACGCGCAGCGACAGCGTTTCCATGCCCTTGAGCAGCACCCAGGCGTTGAAGGCCGACAGCGTCGGCCCGGCGCTGCGCACGAACGGGAACACCTTGCCCGTGATGAATTCCTTCGAGCCCACCAGCGCGCCGCCCAGCACGCGGCCCTGGCCGTCGAGGAACTTGGTGGCCGAGTGCATCACCACGTCGGCGCCGAGCTTGAGCGGCTGCTGCAGCGCCGGGCTGCAGAAACAGTTGTCGACCACGAACAGCGCCTTCGCCTCCTTGGCGACGGTCGCGATCGCGGCGATGTCGGCCAGCTCGGTGAGCGGGTTCGAGGGCGTCTCGAGGAAGAACATCTTGGTTTCGGGACGCACCGCCTCGCGCCAGGCGTTCAGGTCGGTCGGATCGACGAAGGTGGTCGTGATGCCGAACTTGCTGAAGATCTGCGAGAACATGCCCAGCGTCGAACCGAACAGGCTGCGCGAGCTGACCAGGTGGTCGCCCGCCTGCAGCGCCGACATCACCACCGACATGATCGCCGCCATCCCCGAAGCCGTCGCGATGCAGGCCTCGCCGCCTTCCAGCGCCGCCAGGCGATCCTGGAACATCGTCACGGTGGGGTTAGTGAAGCGCGAATACGTGTAGTTGTCCTCGGAGTTCGCGAAGCGCGTGGCGGCGTCCTGGGCGCTCGTGAAGCAGAAGCTGGAGGTCAGGAACAGCGCTTCCGAATGTTCGTTGTATTCGCTGCGCAGCGTGCCCGCGCGCACCGCGAGGGTTTCGAGGCTGAGAGAGTCGTCCATGTCTGGTTTATCCGGGTTCCTGCGCGCCGCGTCAGGGGCGCGCCACTGAAGGCCGAAAGGCCAACGAAAAAGCCCGCGACGCGTCGGCATCAGCGGGCTTCAGTGCGGTACCACAGCCTGGACTCCAGCCGGCGGTGCCGGCCTTCGCTTTAGCTGTTTCGGGGCGATTGCCCCGCGTCCGCAAGCTGAATCAAATCGACGCAAGGCGCATCGTAACACGCGAGCGCGAAACGATGCGCGCCGGCGCTCATTCGACCGACAGCTGCAGGTTCATCTGCGAGCGCGAGGACTCGCCGTTCTGGTCCCGGTCGAGCTGCGAGGCGGGCGCCAGGCGCGCGCGCTCCAGCGAATCGAGGTACTCGGCGCTGACGTTGCCGGTGATGTAGTTGCCGTCGAAGCAGGACGCCTCGAAGTTGTGGATCTCCGGGTTGATGTCGCGCACCGCGCGGCGCAGGTCGTCGACGTCCTGGTAGATCAGGTAGTCGGCGCCGATGATCTTGGCGACCTCTTCGTCCGAGCGGCCGTGCGCGACCAGCTCGTTGCGCGTCGGCATGTCGATGCCGTAGACGTTCGGGAACTTCACCGGCGGCGCGGCCGAGGCGAAGATCACCGTCTTCGCGCCGGCATCGCGCGCCATCTGGACGATCTCGTGCGAGGTGGTGCCGCGCACGATGGAGTCGTCGACGATCAGCACGTTCTTGTCCTTGAACTCGATGCTCATGGCATTGAGCTTCTGGCGCACCGACTTCTTGCGCACCGCCTGGCCCGGCATGATGAAGGTGCGGCCGACGTAGCGGTTCTTGAAGAAGCCCTCGCGATACTCCACGCCGAGCTTGTTGGCCACCTGCATGGCGGCCGGGCGCGAGGAATCGGGAATCGGCATCACCACGTCGATCTTGACGTCCTTCAGCTCGCGCTTGATCTTCTCGGCGAGGTAGTCGCCCATGCGCAGGCGCACGTTGTAGACCGGCACGCCGTCGAGGCAGGAATCGGGACGCGCGAGATAGACCCACTCGAACATGCAGGGGTTCAGGCTCGGGTTCTCGGCGCACTGCTGGCTGTGGAAGCTGCCGTCCTGGCCGATGAAGATCGCCTCGCCGGGCGCCACGTCGCGCACGAACTCGAAGCCGATGCCTTCCACCGCCACCGACTCGGAAGCCAGCATCCATTCGACGCCCTGCTCGGTTTCCTGCTTGCCGATGCACAGCGGGCGGATGCCGAACGGGTCGCGGAAGGCGACCATGCCGTAGCCGGCGATCTGCGAGACGATCGCGTACGAACCCTGGGCGCGGCGATGCACGCCCGAGACGGCCTTGAACACCGCGGACGGGTCGAGCTCGAGGCCGGTGGTGGCGAGCTGCAGCTCGTGCGCGAACACGTTGAGCAGCACTTCGCTGTCGGAGTTGGTGTTGATATGGCGGCGGTCGATCCGGAACATCTCGTCCTTGAGCTGTTCCATGTTCGTCAGGTTGCCGTTGTGCGCGAGCACGATGCCGAACGGCGCGTTGACGTAGAACGGCTGCGCCTCGGCCTCGCTCGAGGCCGAGCCGGCCGTCGGGTAGCGCACCTGGCCGATGCCCGCGGTACCCGGCAGGCTGCGCATGTTGCGGGTGCGAAACACGTCGCGCACCATGCCGTTGGCCTTGTACATGTGGAAATTGCTGCCGTCCGCGGTCACGATGCCGGCTGCGTCCTGGCCGCGATGCTGCAGCAGCAGCAGGCTGTCATAGATGAGCTGGTTGACCGGGGAGTGAGAGATAAAACCTACGATGCCGCACATGGCATGGTCCTTCAAGGATACAAAAACGGTTTCGGCCGCTGCGCAATCAGATGTGGATATACGCAGCCAGCCCGTCGGGCAGGAACGGCTTCAGATCGCGCACGCCCTGCTCGGCGAAGGGACGCAACAGCCCGTTGCGCCAGAAATCCTGTTTCGGCAGTTCGGTCAGCCCGGCCGCGGCCACCAGCAGCAAGACCAGCAGCACGCCGCGCAGCAGCCCGAACAGCAGCCCCAGCGAGCGATCCACGCCGCCCAGGCCGGTGGCCTGCGCCAGGCGCGACAGCAGCGCATTGGCCACGCCGGCGACCAGCACCACGCCGATCACGATCCCCCCGAAGGCGATCACCCACTGGGTCAGCGCCCCGCCCGGCCAGGTGGACGGAATATAGGGCAGCACGACGCCGACATAACGGCAGGCCACGAAAAACGCCACCAGCCAGCCGATCAGCCCGAAGATCTCGGAGACGAAGCCGCGCCACGCGCCGCGCAGGGCCGACAGACCGATCACCGCCAGCACGGCGTAGTCGAACGCGGTCAGCATCGGCGCTTACTGGGTCAGGCCCGCGTCGCGCACCTTCGCGATCGCCGCCGAGGCGGCCGCGCGGTCGGCGAACGGGCCCGCACGCAGCAGTGTAGTCGCGCTGCCGTCGGCCTGCTTGCGATGTTCGACATATGCGGGCACCCCCGCCGCTTTCAACTTGTCCGCCCAGCCGCGCGCGGTGGCCTCGTCCGGGAACGAACCCAGCTGCACCGCGAAGCGCGCGCCGGCGGGCTGCGACGGCGAGGCGCAGCTGGGTTCG
>NZ_VWWC01000174.1:0-14775 GCF_011753175.1 Burkholderia sp. Cy-637
TATCCTCCTGTTCTTCGCCGGTTCCTGGCGCAGCTTGCGCGCGAGCCAGGAACCGGCGAAGAACAGGAGGATCAGCAGAAGAAGGTTACGCATCGGAATCAGGCCATCAGACCACGGAACGGTGCAGCAGCACCTCGAGCACGAAGCGGCTGCCGACGTAGGCGAGCAACAGCGCGCCGAACGAGACGAGCACCCAGCGCGCGGCACCGCGTCCGCGCCAGCCGGACAGCCGGCGCGCGACGAGGATACCGCCGAACATGAACCACGAGAGGATCGCGAACACCGTCTTGTGGTCGAAGCGCAGCGCGCGCGCGTCGACCTGCTCGCTGAACAGGATGCCCGAGGCGAGCGTCAGCGTGAGCAGGACGAAGCCGGCGCCGATCAGGCGGAACAGCAGCTTCTCGAGCGTGAGCAGCGGCGGCAGCGTCTCCAGCCAGCCGGCCAGGAAACCCGCCGACTCGATCCGGCTACCCTGGCGCAGCGCGTGCAGGCGACGCTCCACCATCAGCATCAGCACCGCGTGCAGGGCCGCGATCGCGAACAATCCATAGGCGATGTTGGCGATCAGGAAGTGCATCTTGAACAATGGCGCGGCCGCATAGGGCAGCACGCGCACGCCGCCGAAGCCGAGCGGCAGCAGCGAGGCCACGCACGCCAGCGGCAGCACCAGCAGGCGCAGGCTGTCGAGCGGGAAGAAGAAGCTCTCGATCCAGTAGATGCCGGCGCCGAGCCAGAACATCGCCGAGAGCGCGAACGCGAAGCCGAACAGCATCGCGTCGTGCGGGAAGATGGTGGCGTGCAGCAGCACGCCGTGCGAGACCAGGGCCGCGAACAGCAGCGCGCGGCCGGTTCCGCTCACCCCGGACGCAGCGGACGGACGCGTCTCGCGCGGCACGGCCGGCACGCTCGCGACCAGCGGCTGCGCCAGGCCGGAACGGTGCGCCCGCCATCCCGCGACGGACAGGCCGCCGTACAGGAGCGCGGTGAGGGCATACAGTACAATATCCATGTTCGAAGTTTACACTAGCCCCCTCGCCTGCGACGGCTGTCAATATAGCCGACGCGCGCCTTCGGGCCCCACTGTCCATCGCTCCCCATGCTCGACAATCTCACCCAACGGATGGCGCACGTCGTCAAGACGCTGCGCGGCGAAGCCCGTCTCACCGAGGCGAACACGCAGGAAATGCTGCGCGAGGTCCGGCTCGCGCTGCTCGAGGCCGACGTCGCGCTGCCCGTGGTCCGCGAATTCATCGCCAAGGTCAAGGAGAAGGCGCTCGGCGAGGAGGTGCTCAGCAGCCTGTCGCCGGGCCAGGCGCTGGTCGCCGTGGTGCAGAAGGAACTGACCGCCGTGATCGGCGGCGACTACGAGGGCAAGGCCGCCGAGCTGAACCTGGCCGTCACGCCGCCGGCCGTCATCCTGATGGCGGGCCTGCAGGGCGCGGGCAAGACCACCACGGTCGGCAAGCTCGCCAAGCTGCTGCGCGACAAGCAGAAGAAGAAGGTGCTGACGGTGTCCTGCGACGTCTACCGTCCCGCCGCGATCGCCCAGCTCAAAACGGTGAGCGAACAGGTCGGCGCCGACTTCTTCGCCTCCACCCCGGACCAGAAGCCGGTCGAGATCGCGCGCGCCGCGCTCGACTGGGCCAAGCGCCACTACCACGACGTGCTGATCGTCGACACGGCCGGCCGCCTCGGTATCGACGAGGCGATGATGAAGGAGATCGCCGAGCTGCACGCGGCGATCAACCCGGCCGAGACGCTGTTCGTGGTCGACGCGATGCTGGGCCAGGATGCCGTCAACACCGCCAAGGCCTTCAACGACGCCCTGCCGCTCACCGGCGTGGTGCTCACCAAGCTCGACGGCGATTCGCGAGGCGGCGCGGCGCTGTCGGTGCGCCATATCACCGGCAAGCCGATCAAGTTCGTCGGCGTGGCCGAGAAGCTCGACGGCCTCGAGGTGTTCCACCCGGACCGGATGGCGAACCGGATCCTCGGCATGGGCGACATCCTCGCCCTGGTCGAGGAGGCGCAGCGCGGCGTCGACATGAAGGCCGCGCAGAAGCTCGCCGACAAGGTCAAGAAGGGCGGCGACTTCGACCTCAACGATTTCCGCGCGCAGATCTCCCAGATGAAGAACATGGGCGGGCTGTCCTCGCTGATGGACAAGCTGCCGGCGCAGTTCCAGCAGGCCGCGGCCGGCGCCAACATGGGCCAGGCCGAGAAGCAGATCCGCCGCATGGAGGGCATCATCAACTCGATGACGCCGGCCGAGCGCGCCAAGCCCGAGCTGATCAAGGCCACCCGCAAGCGCCGCATCGCCGCCGGCGCCGGCGTGCCGGTGCAGGAGGTCAACCGGATGCTGAACCAGTACGACCAGATGCGCACCATGATGAAGAAGCTCAAGGGCGGCAACATGCAGAAGATGATGCGCGGCCTGAAGGGCATGATGCCGGGCCTGCGCTGATACTTTCCCGCCCCCACGCGGCGCGATGCGCGGTATATCCTATTAGCGCATCGCCCGCCGGCCCGAGCGCGGGCCGCCCCGGACGGCCCGCATGCGACCCCGCCGGGCCGTTTCCGATTTTTCCGATCGCACCTCAGAACACATGAACCGCGAAGAAGCTCTCCAGATATTCCAACACTCCGAACAGATCGTCTCCGCCGACGAGGTCAACGCGTCGATCGCCCGGATGGCTTCGGCGATCCGCGCCGAGATCGGCGACGCGTTCCCGCTCGTGCTGTCGGTGATGGGCGGCGCGGCCGTGTTCACGGGCATGCTGCTGCCCCATCTCGACTTCCCGCTCGAGTTCGACTACATCCACCTGACGCGCTATCGCAACACCACCCAGGGCAGCCCCGAGATGCACTGGCGCGTGGCGCCGCGCGAATCGGTGAAGGACCGCATCGTGATCGTGCTCGACGACATCCTCGACGAGGGCGAGACCATGGCAGCGATCCGCGACCGGATCCTCGACATGGGCGCCAAGCGCTTCCTGTCGGCGGTGCTCTGCGAGAAGACGCTGGCCAAGGCCAAGCCGCTGCATCCCGATTTCTGCGGTTTCTCGGTGCCGGATCGCTACGTGTTCGGCTGCGGGATGGACGCCAAGGGCTACTGGCGCAACCTGCCGACGATCCGCGCGCTGACCGCCCAGTTCTGAGCGGCGCGCAGGCGCCTCGCGCCGCAAAACGAAACGGCTCGCGTTTTCACGCGAGCCGTTTTTCATTTGGGATGCAACCGCGATGCGCGTCCGGTGCGATCTACAGTTGATGCACGAAGGCGCGGATGCCGGCCAGGATCATCTCCACCGAGATCGCCACCAGCACCAGCCCCATCAGCCGCTCGAAGGCCATCACGGTGCGCTCGCCGAGCCAGCGCTGGATGCGCTCGGCCAGCACCAGCACGATCGCGCAGACCAGCATCGTCACCGTCAGCGCGCCGACCCACTCCATGGTCTTGCCGGGCGCCTGCGAGGTCAGCAGCATCACGGTGGCCAGCGCCGAGGGGCCGGCCAGGGCGGGAATCGCGAGCGGCACGATGAAGGGCTCGGCGCCGCGCGGATCATTGCCGAAGGCGCCGTCCGGATGCGGGAAGATCATCCGCAGCGCGATCAGGAACAGCACGATCCCGCCGCCGATGCGCAGGGACAGGTCGGTCAGGCTCATCATCCGCAGGAAGCGGTCGCCGACCACCATGAACAGCAGCAGGATGGTGAAGGCGATCGCGATCTCGCGCAGGATCACGCGCACGCGGCGCGGCCCCGGCACATGACGCAGCGCGGCGATGAACAGCGGGATATTGCCGAGCGGATCCGTGATCAGGATCAGCAGCACCGTCGCGGACACGAAGTTGTATTCCATGTTTGACTCCGGCTGCGCGCCGCGACGGTGCGGGCGCCGCTTCAGCGCGCGAGCGCCTCGCGGACCTTCTCGATGACGGTCAGGGCGGCGCCTTCGGCCGGCAACAGGCTGGCTTCGGTATCGCGGCGGCCCTGGTACTCGATCTTGCCATCCTTCAGGCCGCGCTCGCCGATCACCAGGCGATGCGGCACGCCGATCAGTTCCCAGTCGGCGAACATCACGCCCGGACGCTCGCCGCGATCGTCGAGGATCACGTCGATGCCGGCCGCGAGCAAGTCCGCGTGGAGCTGGTCGGCGGCATTGCGCACCGCCTCGCTGCGGTCATAGCCCATCGGACAGAGCACCACCTCGAACGGGGCGATCGATTCGGGCCAGATGATGCCCTTGTCGTCGAAGTTCTGTTCGATCGCGGCGCCGAGGATCCGCGTGATGCCGATCCCGTAGCAGCCCATCTCCATCGGCTGGGGCTTGCCGCCCTCGTCGAGGAAGGTCGAGCCCATCGCCTTCGAATACTTGGTGCCGAGCTGGAACACGTGGCCGACCTCGATGCCGCGGCAGATGTCGAGCACGCCCTTGCCGTCCGGCGAGGGATCGCCCTTCTGCACGTTGCGCAGGTCGGCGACTTCCGGTTCCGGCAGGTCGCGGCCCCAATTCACGCCGGCGATGTGGTAATCGACCTCGTTGGCACCGACCACGAAATCGCTCATGTTGGCGACCGTGCGATCGGCGATCACCTTGACCGGCTTCCGGGTACCGATCGGACCCAGGTAGCCCGGCGGCGTGCCGAACCATTCGACGATCTCGGCTTCGGTCGCCATCCGGTGGCCGGCCAGGCCCGGCAGCCTGGAGGCCTTGATCTCGTTGAGATCGTGGTCGCCGCGCAGCATCAGCAGCCAGATGGTGGGCTCGGCGCCCTCGTTCTCGGTGGCGACGATGATCGACTTGATGGTGCGTGCCAGGGGGATGTCGAGCAGTTCCGCGACCGCCTCGCACTTGGCCTTGCCGGGCGTGGCGACCTTGGCCATCGCCTCGGCCGGCGCCGCGCGGCTGGCGATCAGCGGCAGCGCCTCGGCGGCCTCGACGTTGGCGGCGAACTCCGAGCTCGGGCAGTAGGCGATCGCGTCCTCGCCGGTGTCGGCGATCACGTGGAACTCATGCGAGCCGCTGCCGCCGATCGAGCCGTTGTCGGCCGCCACCGCGCGGAACTCCAGGCCGATGCGCGTGAACACGCGCACATAGGCGTCGTACATCTTGCGATACGACTCCTTGAGGCCGGCCTGGTCCTTGTCGAAGGAATAGGCGTCCTTCATGATGAATTCGCGCCCGCGCATCACGCCGAAGCGCGGACGGATCTCGTCGCGGAACTTGGTCTGGATCTGGTAGAAGTTCACCGGCATCTGCCGGTAGCTCTTGATCTGGTTGCGCGCGATGTCGGTGATCACTTCCTCGTGCGTCGGCCCGATCACGAAGTCGTTGTCCTTGCGGTCCTTGATGCGCAGCAGCTCGGGGCCGTATTGCTCCCAGCGCCCCGATTCCTGCCAGAGCTCGGCCGGCTGCACCGCCGGCATCAGCAGTTCGATCGCGCCTGCCCGGTTCATCTCCTCGCGCACGATCGCCTCGACCTTGCGGATCGAGCGCAGGCCGACCGGCAGATAGTTGTAGATGCCGCCGGCGACGCGGCGAATCATGCCGGCGCGCACCATCAGCTTGTGGCTGACGATCTCGGCGTCGGCGGGAGCTTCCTTCAGGGTGCCGATAAAGAAACGGGAGGCTTTCATGCGGACAGTTCCAGAAACGACGGCCCAATCCGGGCCGCCAGAAAAAGGCGAAATGGGGTGGATGATCATGCGCGACGAGCGACCAGCAGGCGCTTGCGGCACAGATGACTTAGCAGACTAATCAGGGACAGTGTAGCTGACGCAGCTCGCCGAGATTCGGTCCGTTGCGGTGCGCGGCGCCCGTTATCTGTTTATAATCAAAGCAATTTTAAAGGATTCGAAGGTGGTTGTATGCTGGATCGTGAAGGCTTTCGCCCGAACGTCGGCATCATCCTGCTGAACGCGCACAATGAGGTGTTTTGGGGCAAACGGCTTCGTGAGCATTCCTGGCAATTTCCGCAAGGGGGCATCAAGTATGGTGAGACCCCGATGCAGGCGATGTTCCGGGAACTGCATGAGGAAACCGGCCTGCTCCCCGAGCACGTCAAGATCATCGGTCGCACGCGCGACTGGTTGCGTTACGAGGTGCCTGACAAGTTCATCAAGCGCGAGGTCCGCGGGCATTATCGCGGACAGAAGCAGATCTGGTTTCTGCTGCGGATGGTCGGACGCGACTGCGACATTTGTCTGCGTGCCACCGACCACCCGGAGTTCGACGCCTGGCGCTGGAACGAGTACTGGGTGCCGCTCGACGCGGTGATCGAGTTCAAGCGGGATGTGTATCAGTTGGCGTTGACGGAACTGTCGCGCTTCCTGCGCCGGCCGGCGCAGCGGCCCGACAGCAACAAGGTGCGCGCCCTGCGGGCGACGCGCTATCCTCGCGTGATCGGCTCCCAGCCGTTCGACGCTTCGCAGGTCTGTTCCGAAGTCGAGCCGGGCGCCAGCGCGCTCGACGAGACGCCGGGCGGTTTCCTGCTGCGCGACTGATCCCGGCCGACCGGGGTAGGAATCGAGGCATGTCCGGGCGCGGCAGCGTTTGCCGCGCCCTTTTTTCGAGGTGTGCAATTTGAAATCGTTCGCTTTCGCCGCGGCGTCGCTCGCCGCGGTTGCCGTGCTGGCCGGCTGCGCCCATTCCAAGACATCGAGCGAGCCGTCCAACAAGGACGACAGCGCGTTCGTCTACCTGCTCGACCGCCAGCCCAGCTGGAAGGAAAACACGGTCGATACGCTCCCGCCCCTGCCGCAGCCGTCCAACCTGCTGCCCTTCGAGGTCTCCCAGAACACGCCGCTGAAGTTCTTCGTCGATGCCAGCTCGCTGAGCGTGGGCACCGACGGCATCGTCCGCTACACCTCGGTGATCACCAGCCCGGCCGGCGCGCGCAACGTGATCTACGAAGGAATCCGCTGCGACACCTACGAATGGCGCCAGTACGCGGCGCTGGACGCCGACCACAACGGCTGGGACCGCACCGTCGAGACCGACTGGCAGCGCATCGAGAACGGCAACCTGAATGCCTATCGCGCCGCGCTCTACCAGGATTACTTCTGCTCGAACAAGATGCCGGCCGCCAAGACCAGCACCATCATCGACAACCTGCGCGCCCATCGCACCATCCTGAACCAGCAGGTGCGCTGAGACACCGCCGATCGAGCGACTACCGCTTGCTCAATGAAAAAGCCCGCGCGGGATATCCCGCGCGGGCTTTTTTACTGGGGCGCGAGCTGCCTCAGACCAGGACTAGATTGTCGCGATGGATCAGCTCGGGCTCGAGCATGTAGCCGAGCACCGTCTCGATCTCGCCGCTCGGCTTGCGCTGGATCAGCTTGGTTTCGGCACTGCTGTAGTTCGTCAGGCCGCGCGCGATCTCGCGACCGGCATCGTTGACGCAGGCGATCACCTCGCCGCGCGCGAACACGCCCTGCACCGCGACGATGCCGATCGGCAGCAGGCTCTTGCCGCCGGCCGTCAGCTTCTCGACCGCGCCGGCGTCGATCACCACGTGGCCGCGCACCTGCAGGTGGTCGGCCATCCATTGCTTGCGCGCGGCCATGCGCGCGGTGCGCGCGATCAGCTGGGTGCCGATCGCCTCGCCGGCGGCCAGCCGCACCAGCACCTCGGTCTCGCGGCCGCTCGCGATCACCGTATTGGCGCCGCTGTGCGCGGCACGCTTGGCGGCCAGGATCTTGGTCAGCATGCCGCCGCGGCCCAGGCTCGAGCCGGCGCCGCCGGCCATCGCCTCGAGTTCGGGCGCGCCCGCATCGGCTTCCTGCACCAGGGTGGCGGCCGGGTCCTTGCGCGGATCGGCGGTAAACAGGCCCGACTGGTCGGTCAGGATCACCAGCGCATCGCCCTCGATCAGGTTCGCGACCAGCGCGCCGAGCGTGTCGTTGTCGCCGAACTTGATTTCGTCGGTGACCACCGTGTCGTTCTCGTTGATGATCGGCACCACGCCCAGGCGCAGCAGCGTCAGCAGGGTCGAGCGCGCGTTGAGGTAGCGTTCGCGGTCGGCCAGGTCGGCGTGGGTCAGCAGGATCTGCGCGGTACGGATGCCGTGCTCGGCGAAGCGGCTCTCGTAGACCTGCGCGAGCCCCATCTGGCCGACCGCGGCGGCGGCCTGCAACTCGTCGATCTCGCGTGGCCGCTTGCTCCAGCCGAGCCGCTGCATGCCCTCGGCGATCGCGCCCGAGCTGACCAGCACGACCTCCTTGCCGGCCTCGCGCAGGGCCGCGATCTGCGCCGCCCAACGGCCGATCGCCGCATGATCGAGCCCGCGCCCGTCGTTGGTGACGAGGCTGGAACCCACCTTCACAACCAATCGCTTCGAATCGGCGATGATCGAACGCATCGTGCGCTAACTCCTGTCAGTGAAGCGCAATCCAAATCGGGATGCGACGGGCGCGAGCCCGCCGCCCGAGCCGGGCACGGCGGCGGCATGCGCCGCCGGCGGCCTTCAGTCCGCCTCGGACTTCGACGGCGCGGCGCCGCCCGGCGTCTCGCGAAAACGCACGTCGGCGGCCAGGTCCTCGGCCTCGGAGGCGCGATGCGCATCCGAATGCTCGGTGAGATAGTCGTAGACGGCGTAGACGAGGTTATCGCAGCCCTGCCCGGTCAGCGCCGAGATCTCGAACACCGGGCCATCCCAGCCGAAGCGGCGGATGAAATCCGCGACGCGCTCGGCGCGCTCGTCCTCGGGCACCATGTCGAGCTTGTTCAGCACCAGCCAGCGCGGCTTCTCGTAGAGCGATTCGTCGTACTTGCGCAGCTCGCCGACGATGGCCGTCGCCTCGGCGACCGGATCGACGTTCTCGTCGAAGGGCGCAAGGTCGACCAGGTGCAGCAGCACGCCGGTGCGCTGGAGGTGGCGCAGGAACTGGTGGCCGAGGCCCGCGCCTTCGGCGGCGCCCTCGATCAGCCCCGGGATGTCGGCGATTACGAAGCTCTTGCTCGGGCCCACACGTACCACGCCGAGGTTCGGCGCGAGCGTGGTGAACGGGTAGTCGGCGATCTTCGGCTTGGCGTTGGACACCGAGGAAATGAAGGTCGACTTGCCCGCGTTGGGCATGCCGAGTAGGCCGACGTCGGCCAGCACCTTCAGCTCGAGCTTCACCATGCGGCGCTCGCCGGGCTTGCCGTCGGTCTTCTGCCGCGGCGCGCGATTGGTGCTCGACTTGAAGTGCAGGTTGCCGAGGCCGCCCGCGCCGCCTTCGGCCACCAGCACCTTCTGCTCGTGCTCGGTCAGGTCGGCGATCAGCTCGCCGGTATCCATGTCGGTGATCACGGTGCCGACCGGCATGCGCAGCGTGATGTCGTCGCCGCCCTTGCCGTAGCAATCCGAGCCGCGCCCGTTCTCGCCGTTGCGCGCCAGGTGTTTCTTCGCGAACCGGTAGTCGATCAGCGTGTTGATGTTGCGATCGGCGACCGCATAGACGCTGCCGCCGCGGCCGCCGTCGCCGCCGTCCGGCCCGCCGAACGGAACGAACTTCTCGCGGCGCATCGACGCGCTGCCATCACCTCCGTTCCCGGCGATGACTTCGATTCGCGCTTCGTCAATGAACTTCATCCGTTGCTCCGCCCAGAATTTGAACCAATATTGTGCCGCGTGCCGCCGCGCTTGACCAATCCGCCCCGGGGGCCAGGTCGAGCCGGACCGGGCCGGCCAGGCCGCGCGCGCCATCGCGCAAATGAAAAAGGCCCCGCGTGTTCCGCGGGGCCTTTGAGGCTATGAAGCCCGAACCGGCGAAAACTTACGCAGCGGCCGGAACGACGATAACCGTGTGCTTGCGGGCTGCGCCCTTGGTCGCGAACTTAACGTGACCATCGACCAGCGCGAACAGCGTGTGGTCCTTGCCGATGCCGACGTTTTCGCCCGGGTGCATGCGCGTGCCGCGCTGACGGACGATGATGCCACCGGCATTGATTGCCTGGCCGCCGTAAACCTTCACGCCGAGGCGCTTCGATTCGGAGTCGCGGCCGTTGCGGGAAGACCCGCCTGCCTTTTTGTGTGCCATTTGATAGCTCCTTTACCGTCTTGGCGCTTACGCGTTGATCGCGTCGATGCGCAGTTCGGTGTAGTTCTGGCGGTGGCCGCCGTGCTTTTGGTAGTGCTTCCGGCGACGCATCTTGAAGATGGTGACCTTGGCATGACGACCGTGGGAGACAACGGTAGCCTTGACGGAAGCCCCACTGACCAGCGGCGTACCGAACTGAATCGATTCGCCTTCGCCTACCGCGAGAACCTGGTCGAGCGTGATTTCTGCGTCAATGTCTGCCGGTATCTGTTCTACTTTGAGTTTTTCGCCGACGGCAACCTTGTACTGCTTGCCACCGGTTTTTATGACCGCGTACATTGAGAACCTCACTCTGGATCTGTTTTTCCATGCACCGCGCACGGAAAACGCGTGATTATACAGAGAGTTAGCAGTCAGGTCAAAATCTATCGTCGACGCGACTCGCGGGGCCGTTTCCGGCGGTGGATTCGCAGCCCGGGCGCGTCCTCGCTTCGATGCAGCCCGGTAGCCGGCAGCGGCCCCTCGCGGCCCGCCGAGCAAGGCGCCGGGGCTGGTGTCACCCGGTGCGGCGCGGTCTCGTCGGGTGTCGCCGACGCGCCGCCGCGGGCCGTGATCGCACCACACATCGGCGCGCAAAACCGGCCATCCGGCAGGCGCCGGCCCGGCGCGGCGCCGAATCGCCTTATAATCCGGCGCACTACCCAATTCCATGATCATGTCGTCCACTGCCTCCCCTTCCCTGAGCGCTGCCCAACTGCTGGCCCCGATCGTCGACGATATGGAGCAGGTCAACCGCGTGATTCGGCACAGCCTGTCGTCCGACGTGCTGCTGATCAACCAGATCGCGGAATACATCATCGGCGCGGGCGGCAAGCGGCTGCGGCCTGCCCTGCTGCTGCTCGTCGCGGGCGCGCTGGGCGACGGCTCGAGCCATCGCCACACGCTGGCCGCCGTCGTCGAGTTCATCCATACCGCGACGCTGCTGCACGACGACGTGGTCGACGAATCGGAACTGCGGCGCGGCCGCAAGACCGCCAACGCGCTGTTCGGCAACGCCGCCAGCGTGCTGGTCGGCGACTATCTCTACTCGCGCTCGTTCGAGATGATGGTCGGTGTCGGCAAGATGCGCGTGATGGAGATCCTCTCGGAGGCGACCACCATCATCTCCGAGGGCGAGGTGCTGCAACTGCTCAACATGCATGACGCCGACGTCGACGAATCGCGCTACATGCAGGTGATCCGCTACAAGACGGCCAAGCTGTTCGAGGCCTCGGCGCGGCTGGGCGCCGTGCTGGCCGGCGCGGACGCGAGCACCGAGGCCGCCGCCGCCGAATACGGCCGCCGCATCGGCACCGCCTTCCAGATCATGGACGATTGGCTCGACTACGCGGGCACCGCCGAATCGATGGGCAAGAACGCCGGCGACGACCTGCGCGAAGGCAAGCCGACGCTGCCGCTGATCCACCTGCTTGAGCACGGCACGCCCGAGCAGCAGGCGCTGGCGCGCGAGGCCATCGAGCAGGGCGGCACCGATCGCTTCGAGACGATCTTCGAGGCGATCACGCGTTCGGGGGCGCTCGACCACACGCTGGAATGCGCGCGTCAGGAAGCCCAGGCCGCGGCCGATGCAATTTTTTCGTTTCCCTCTTCCATTTTCAAAAACTCGCTGCTAGAATTATGTTCTTACTCGACGACACGAAAGTCTTGAAAGAGACGGAAGTGGCAGAAGAGTCCAATTCGGGGTGTAGCTTAGCCTGGTAGAGCGCTACGTTCGGGACGTAGAGGCCGGAGGTTCGAATCCTCTCACCCCGACCAGAATTGCAAAAACCGCGCAGTCACTGCGCGGTTTTTTTTCGCCTGTCGCCGGCGAAGCACGGCAGCCGGCCCGTCACGAGCGGCACCCGCCCCTCTGCTATAGTCATTCCCATTCCTGACCCTGACCGACCCCGATCCGAGTGGACCACATTCCCTTATGGGCGCAAATCTGCGCCGTCTTTGTCCTGCTCCTCTGCTCCAGCTTCTTCTCGATCTCCGAAACGGCCATGATGGCGCTCAACCGCCATCGGCTGAAACTGCTCGCCGGCCAGAACGCGCTCGGCGCGAAGACCACCCAGCGCCTGCTGTCGCGCACCGACACGCTGCTCAGCGTGATCCTGATCGGCAACAACCTGTTCAACACCATCATCCCGGTGCTGACCACCTCGATCGCGCTGCGCACCTTCGGCCACGACAACCTGGTGCTGTCGATCGCGACCGGCATCGTCGCCTTCCTGATCATCGTGTTCGCGGAAATCACGCCGAAGATCGTCGGCGCGACCTATCCCGAGCGCATCGCGCTGCCGGCCAGCCTGGTGATCGCGCCGCTGATGCGCGTCATGAAACCGGTGATCTGGTTCGTCAACCAGCTCGCCAACGGCATCTTGCGCATGCTGCGCATCAATACCCAGGGCGATCGCGACCAGCGCTTCTCGCCCGAGGAACTGCGCTCGATCGTGCTCGAATCCGGCAGCTTCATGCCGACCAAGCACCGCAGCATCCTGCTGAACCTGTTCGACCTCGAGAACATCACCGTGGACGACGTGATGATTCCGCGCCGCCAGATCGAGTCGCTGAACTTCGACGCCCCGCTCGACGACATCCTCCACCAGCTGGAGACCTGCTACCACAACCGGCTGATCGTCTACCAGGGCGATATCGACCAGGTGCTCGGCGTGCTGCACGTGCGCAAGACGCTGACCGCGCTGCACAACCAGGAACTCGACCGCGACACGCTGCGCGGCCTGCTGGCCGAGCCTTATTACGTGCCCTCGGGCACGCCGGTGTTCCAGCAGCTCCAGTATTTCCAGGAAAGCCGGCAGCGCACCGCGCTGGTGGTCAACGAATACGGCGAACTGGAAGGGCTGCTCACGCCCGAGGACATCATCGAGGAGCTGATCGGCGAGTTCACCACCTCCACGCCGAACGGCGGCAGCTCGCGCGGCGGCTGGAACGCCAGCGGCGAATGCATCGTCGCCGGCAGCATCCCGCTGCGCGAACTGAACCGCTGGCTGCACCTGAGCTTGCCGACCAAGGGGCCGAAGACGCTCAACGGGCTGATCCTCGAGATCCTCGAGGAGATTCCCGACGGCGACGTCTGCATGAAGATCGGCGACGTGATGCTCGAGGTGATGCGCAGCGACGACCAGGCCGTGCGCACCGTCAAGCTGTTCAAGCCGCGCACCACGCGCGGCGCGCGCGCCCTGCTGCGCTGAAGCCGGCCCGCGCCGCCGTGAGCAGCGGCGCCGGGCTCTCTCGCCGGCGGCCGCGCCACCGCGCACTGGCCATCCGGCCGACTGCCGCGTCCCGCCCGGCCGCGCGATGATCGTTTCATCGTGATTCGCAGGCGGCCGCGAGGCCGGTCCCCGATGTCCACTCCCTTGCCCCTGGCGCCGCTTCCTTCCCTCGCCGCCGACACGGCATCCACGGCCGCGGCCGGCGACGCGCCGGTGGTCGCGCTGGTCAACGAGATCCTCAAGGCCGCCACCGCGCGCGACGCCTCCGACATCCATATCGAACCGGCCGAGCACGGCTGGCGCGTGCGATTGCGCATCGACGGCGCGCTCCATCCGTTCGCCGCGCCGCCCGCGCACCTGCGCGACGGCGTGGTCACGCGCCTGAAGGTGCTGTCGCGCCTGGACATCGCCGAGCGGCGCGTGCCGCAGGACGGCCGCCTGCGCATCGCCCTCGCGCCGGGCCTGACGGGCGACTACCGCGTCAGCTCGCTGCCCACGCTGCACGGCGAGAAGCTGGTGCTGCGCCGCCTCGACACGCTGCCGGCCGATCTGTCGCTATCCTCGCTCGGCTTCGATGCGCGGCAGGCCGGCGCGCTCGAAGCAGCCGTCGCCGCGCCGCACGGGCTGGTGCTGGTGACTGGGCCGACCGGCAGCGGCAAGACCGTCACGCTCTATTGCTGTTTGCAGGGGCTCAATCTCGCCTCGCGCAATCTCTGCACCATCGAGGATCCGGCCGAGCTGCAACTCGATGGACTGAACCAGGTCAATGTGCGCGACAAGGCCGGCCTGAGCTTCGCGGTCGCGCTGCGCGCCTTCCTGCGCCAGGATCCGGACGTGATCATGGTCGGCGAGATCCGTGACGCCGAAACCGCCGACGTGGCGCTGAAGGCCGCGCAGACCGGCCACCTGGTGTTGTCGACGCTGCATACCAACGACGCGCCGGGCGCGATCGCGCGACTGCTCGACATCGGCGTGGCGCCCTATCACATCGCCGCGGCGCTGAGGATCGTCACCGCCCAGCGCCTGGTGCGCCGGCTCTGCGCCGCATGCCGCCGGCCTTCGCGCGAGTCGATCCCGGCCCTGCTCGCGGCCGGCCTCGATCCGGCCCGGCTCGAAGACGGCTGGCGCCCCTTCGTCGCGGCCGGTTGCGAGGCCTGTCATGGCATCGGCTATCGCGGCCGGATCGGCCTGCATCAGGTGATGGCGGTTTCCGACACGCTGCGCGAGCGGATCGTCGCCCGCGCGGGCAGCCTCGCGCTCACGCGCCAGGCGCAGGCCGACGGCATGCGCTCGCTGCGCGAGGCCGCCCTGGCTCGCGTGCACGACGGCAGCACCAGCCTCGACGAGGCCTGCGCGGCCGCCGTCACGGGCAAACAATCAATGGATGGACGAGCGCAATGATGTTGAACACGTTAACGATGACCGAGGCACAAGAGCAGGACGCGCGCGCCAAGGCGTTCTATCTGATCAAGAAGTGG
>NZ_VWWC01000175.1:0-14531 GCF_011753175.1 Burkholderia sp. Cy-637
CGCCTCGCGCCAGGCGTCGAGCGCGGTGCGCACGGCCGCCAGCACGCGCGTGCGGCCATGCGAATCGACCAGCGAGCGCAGCGGCGCGGACGACACCAGCCGCTCGACCGAGGGCACGCGCGCCAGCAGGGCGTTCAGTTCATTGAGGCCGGTATCGCTCAAGGACGGGCTCCGTTCACGATGCGTCGGAGGAAGGCAGCTCGGGCCACAGCAAGGGGTTCGGCGAACTGCGCCGGTAGCCGGCCTCGTTCATCAGCAGGTCGAGCGTGAGGCTGGCCAGATCGTCGGCGAGCGGCTCGAAGGCGTAATCCTTCTCCTGGTAGCCGATCTTCCGGTAGGTATGGCATTCGTCGCAGGACTCGGCCTTGATCGCCTCGCTGCCGCCCTCGATGCCGTGATAGGCGATGCCCTTGGTCGAATCGCAGTTCGAGCACTTGGTGCGGACCATGTGCCATTCGCTGCTGCACAGCGAGCACTGCAGGAAGCGATAGCCCTGCTGCGCGCCGACGCGGATCACGCTGGCCACCGGATGCGAGCCGCACACCGGGCACAGGCCCGGCTGGTCCAGGTAGGGCACCTCGGCGGGCTGCACGCGCGAGGCGAGATCGGTCCACACCACCTGCAGCGCGGCCGCGATGAACGGCGCCGAGGCGGGCTCGACCTCCTCCACCCGCAGCGCGACGATCGCGTCGGCCTGGGCGTCGAGTTGGGCGGGCGTCTTCAGGCGAAGCTGGTCGATCAGCTTGGCCAGCGGCGGCGTGACCAGCC
Organism: Burkholderia sp. Cy-637; assembly: GCF_011753175.1. NCBI lineage: Bacteria > Pseudomonadati > Pseudomonadota > Betaproteobacteria > Burkholderiales > Burkholderiaceae > Burkholderia > Burkholderia sp. Cy-637. Next base: position 769 of record NZ_VWWC01000175.1, read on the forward strand.
CGGCCTGCTCGATGCCGTCGAGCAGGTGCTGCAGCACGTCCTGCCACAGCGGATCGCGCGGGCCCGACATGGCCGGCACGATCGGCATCGAATGCATCTGCGCGTGGCGCACGGCCTCGGGCGTGGGCGGGGTGGCCGCGAGCGTGCCGAGCACGGCATGCTGGGCGTCGGCCAGCGTCGCCATCAGGCGCAGGTAGCCGGAAATCGGATTGAGGTCGGCCAGCTTGCGCAGCCGCGCGGCGCGCTCGGCGAACACGCTGGCGCGTTCGGGAAGCCGGAAGCGGGGAATCGCCGAATGATCGAGGGCCGCGATGTCGTTCGGGTCGAGGATGCGTTGTGTCACGTGGGTCACCTAATACTGTCTGGCCGGCGCCGCGATACGGGCGCCGGATGTTTCGCCGCGATCGGCCTTTCGCGGGACGCGGCAGCCGCCGCGGATTCTCATGCCGATCGGGTGGGGTTGCCGGCTCGAGCGCCGGTCGTGTCGGCAGGCGGCAGGCGAAGCACCGCGGTGAAGAATAGCAGCTTCCGGGGGCGCTTCGCCAACGCCCGCGCGTGGATCGGATTCGATTACCCGGCTTGCGCCGCGCAATCGAAATGGATTCGTGCCGAGCCGGGTGGAAATCGGCCGATGCGCGCGATCGTGGACGGCGGATGCGCCGCGAAAGGCGGGCTGGATCGGCGGGCTGGATCGCGCCGTTTCGGCCCCCAGCCCGGCGCGACGCCCTCGCCTGCCGGCCCCGCTCGTTCCGCTCGTTCCGCTCGTTGGGCCGGGGCCGAAACGGCGAAGGCGATCCGGTGGCCGGATCGCCTTCGCGCCTGCTTCCGGGGCCAGGCATCGACCCCGGATCGTCCTGGCCTCAATGCGGCCGTCCCGACTCCTTCACCGCCTGCCGGAACCACTTCGGATGATGCTTGCGGGCCCAGCCGAGCGTGACGGTGCCGCGCACCATCGCGCCGATCGAGCCCTTCACCCACAGCGCCGCGTAGATGTGGACGATGATGCTGGCGATCAGCACGAAGGCGGCCACCGCATGCGCCACCGCCGCGAGGCGAATCACCTCGATCGGGAAGTACAGCGAGAAATACCGCCGCCAGATCACGATGCCCGACAGCAGCAGCACCAGCAGGCAGGCCACCAGCGTGAAGAACAGCAGCTTCTGGCCGGCGTTGTAGCGGCCGATCGGCGGCAGGTTCTCCTCGCGGTTGTTCAGCACGTCGTCCATCTGCCGCAGCCACTGGCGATCGTCCGCGTCGATCAGGTTGTGGTGCCAGTAGCGCAGCACCATGATCGCGAAGGACACGAACATCACCACGCCGACGAAGGGATGCAGGATCCGCGTCCACTGCCCGCCGCCGAACAGCGCGGTGAGCCAGAACATCGACGGATGGAACAGCGCGAGCCCCGACAGCGCGAGCAGCACGAACGAGATCGCGGTGATCCAGTGATTCGAGCGCTCGTTCGCCGAGTAGCGCACGATCAGGTTCGGATCTTCATGGCTCATTTCACGTCCTCCTTGATCCGGCGGGCTTCCTCGCGGGCGGCGGTTTCATCCTCCTCCGTCACCTCGTTCGGGCCGATGCGCGTGTAGTGGAAGAACCCGGCCAGCGCGGTCAGCGCGAGGCCGGCCACCGCCAGCGGCTTGGCGATGCCCTTCCACAGCTTCACGAACGGGCTGATCGACGGGTTGTCGGGCAGGCCGTGGTAGAGCGAGGGCTTGTCGGCGTGATGCAGCACGTACATCACGTGGGTGCCGCCCACGCCCTGCGGATCGTACAGCCCCGCGTTGGCGAACCCGCGCTCCTTGAGGTCGACCACGCGATCGGCGGCCTGCTGCTTCATGTCCTCCTTGGTGCCGAACATGATCGCGCCGGTCGGGCAGGTCTTCACGCAGGCCGGCTCCTGCCCGACCGCGACGCGATCCGAGCAGAGCGTGCACTTGTAGGCGCGATGGTCGGTCTTCGAGATCCGCGGGATGTTGAACGGGCAGCCGGTCACGCAATAGCCGCAACCGATGCAGTTCTCCTCGTGGAAATCGACGATGCCGTTGTTGTACTGCACGATCGCGCCCGGCGAGGGACAGGCCTTCAGGCAGCCCGGATCCTCGCAGTGCATGCAGCCGTCCTTGCGGATCAGCCACTCGAGGTCCCCGGCCGGGTTCTCGTATTCGGTGAACCGCATCACCGTCCAGGAATGCTCGGTGAGGTCGGCCGGATTGTCGTAGACGCCGACGTTGGTGCCGATTTCGTCGCGCAGGTCGTTCCACTCCATGCACGCCGTCTGGCACGCCTTGCAGCCGATGCACTTGGATACGTCGATCAGCTTGGCGACGGTTCCGGTGACCGGGTCGCGCGCGGTCGGCGGCGGCGTGGTGGTGGCGGACACCCGTTTGATGTCCAGCGATTGCAATGCCATCTCGGGTTCCCCTTATGCCTTTTCCACTTTCACCAGGAACGACTTGAATTCCGGTGTCTGCGAGTTGCCGTCGCCCACGGACGGAGTCAGGGTATTGGCGAGATAACCGGGCTTGGTGAGCCCCTTGAAACCCCAGTGCAGCGGAATGCCGACCGTCTGCACCTTGCGGCCGTCCACCGTGAGCGGCTTGATCCGCTTGGTCACGAGCGCCACCGCCACGATGTAGCCGCGGTTCGACGAGACCTTGACCATGTCGCCGTGCACCACGCCCACCTCCTTGGCCAGGTCCTCGCTGATCTCCACGAACTGCTGCGGCTGCACGATCGAGTTCAGTCGCGCGTGCTTGGTCCAGTAGTGGAAATGCTCGGTCAGGCGATAGGTGGTGGCCGTGTGCGGGAACTTGTCCGGCGTGCCGAACGCGGCCCGGTCGTCCGGGAACACGCGCGCGGCCGGGTTGTTCAGCGCGCGCGGGTTACCGGGGTGGAACGGGTTCGCGGCCAGCGGCGTCTCGAACGGCTCGTAGTGCTCGGGGAACGGGCCTTCGTTCATGCCGTCGCGGGCGAAGAAGCGCGCCACGCCCTCGGGATTCATGATGAAGGGCCCCATGCCGTTCTCGGGCGGTTCGTCGACCTTGTAGTCGGGCACGTCGTAACCGGCCCAGGCGCGGCCGTTCCAGCCGATCAGCTTGCGGGTCGGGTCGAAGGGCTTGCCGGCGGTGTCGCAGGAGGCGCGGTTGTAGAGGATCCGCCGGTTGGCGGGCCAGGCCCAGGCCCAGCCGAGCGTCTGGCCGATGCCGGTCGGGTCGGCATTGTCGCGCCGCGCCATCTGGTTGCCGGCCGCCGTCCACGCGCCGCAGAAGATCCAGCAGCCGCTCGAGGTCGAGCCGTCGTCCTTCAACTGCGCGAAGCCGGCCAGTTGCTCGCCGCGCTTGACCAGCACCTTGGTCGGATCCTTGGGGTCGGTCAGGTCGGCCAGCGCGCGTCCGTTGAACTCCATCGCGAGTTCCTCGGGCGTCGGGCTTTCCGGGTCCGCGTACGGCCAGGTCAGGTTGACGATCGGATCGGGATACTTGCCGCCGTCCTTCTTGTAGGCCTCCCGCATGCGCAGGAACAGCCCCGACATGATCTCCAGGTCGCTGCGGGCCTCGCCCGGCGCGTCCGCGCCCTTCCAGTGCCACTGCAGCACGCGCCCGGAATTCACCAGCGAGCCGCGTTCCTCGGCGAAGCAGGTGGTCGGCAAGCGGAACACCTCGGTCTTGACCGCCGCGGGGTCGACCACGTTGTAGTCGTCGTGCGGCTTCCAGAACTCGGAGGTCTCGGTGGCCAGCGGATCCATGATCACCAGCCACTTCAGCCTGGCCAGCGCGGCCGCGGTCTTGGCCTTGGACGGCGCCGCCGCCAACGGGTTGAAGCCCTGGCAGATATAGCCGTTCATCTTGCCCTGGGCCATCAGCTCGATGGTCTGCAGCAGGTCGTAGGGCTTGTCGAGCTTGGGCAGGTAGTCGTAACCGAAGTTGTTCTCGGCGGTGGCCGAATCGCCCCACCACGACTTCATGAAGCTGACGAAGAAGGCGCGGTAGTTCTTCCAGTAGCTGAGCTGGTTCGGCCGCAACGGCTGGCTGGCGCGCTTCTTGATGTAGCCCTCGTAATCCTGCTCGGCCTGCGACGGCAGCGTCATGTAGCCCGGCAGCAGGTTCGACATCAGGCCCAGGTCGGTCAGCCCCTGGATGTTCGAGTGGCCACGCAGCGCGTTCATGCCGCCGCCGGCGATGCCGATGTTGCCGAGCAGCAGCTGCACCATCGCGCCGGTGCGGATCATCTGCGCGCCCACCGAGTGGTGCGTCCAGCCGAGCGCGTAGAGGATCGTGCCGGCGCGCCCAGGCACCGCCGTGGTGGCGAGCATCTCGCACACCTTGAGGAACTTGTCCCTGGGCGTGCCGCAGATGCGCTCCACCATCTCGGGCGTGTAGCGCGAGTAGTGCTGCTTCATCAGCTGGTAGACGCAGCGCGGATGCGCGAGCGTCGCGTCGACCTTCACGAAGCCGTCGTCGCCGCGTTCGTAGTCCCAGGTCGACTTGTCCGGATAGGCGTGCTTGTCGGGGTTGTAGCCCGAGAAGATGCCGTCGTTGAAGGCGTAATCCTCACGGACGATGAAGGGGAAATCCGTGTAGTTCTTGACGTACTCGTGCTGGATCTTGTCGTTCGTCAGCAGGTAGTTGATCACCCCGCCGAGGAAGGCGATGTCCGTGCCGGTACGAATCGGCGCGTAGTAATCCGCCACCGATGCCGTGCGTGTGAAGCGCGGGTCCACCACCACCAGTCGCGCCTTGCGGTGCGCCTTGGCTTCCGTGACCCACTTGAATCCGCAGGGATGTGCCTCTGCGGCATTGCCACCCATCACCAGGATGACGTCTGCGTTCTTGATGTCGACCCAATGGTTCGTCATCGCGCCGCGGCCAAACGTCGGGGCAAGACCTGCCACCGTCGGGCCGTGTCAGACACGTGCCTGGTTGTCGAACGCGAGCATCCCCAGACTGCGAACCGTCTTGTGGGTCAGGTAACCCACCTCGTTGCTGCCGGCCGAGGCGGCCAGCATGCCGGTGGTCAGCCAGCGGTTGACCTTCTGGCCGTCCGGCGTGGTCTCGACGAAGTTCGCGTCGCGGTCTTCCTTCATCAGCTTCGCGATGCGGTCGAGCGCCGCTTCCCAGGAGATCGGCTCCCACTTGTCGGAGCCTGGCGCGCGGTATTCGGGCTGCGTGAGCCGGCTCGGGCTGTGGATGAAGTCGATCAGGCTCGCGCCCTTCGGGCACAGCGTGCCGCGATTGACCGGGTGGTCGGGGTCGCCTTCGATGTGGATGATGCTCGACTTGGCGTTTTTCGCGCCGTCACCGAGGGAATACATGAGGATCCCGCAGCCCACCGAGCAATACGGGCAGGTGTTGCGGGTTTCGACAGTACGCGCCAGCTTGTATTGGCGGACCTCCGCGAGTGCTTCGGCGGGCGAGAATCCCAACAGGGCGAGACTCGATCCGGCGAGCGTGGAGGCCGTCACCTTCATGAACTGGCGCCGGGACATGTGGAGCATGATGGTCTCGGCTGTGATGTACGGGGAACAATCTTTTTGTGACGACATTGTCGCGCGACGATTTTACGCTGATTAATCCGCCCCCGGATATCGGACAAATCAACGTTGCGCATTTTGTTTATAGGAAATGAAATTGCCGATGGGTAGTGGGGCGGGTCCGGATTTTCACGTCGCGGGGGGGACTTCCGGCGCGGAACTGCTCGATGAGAATCCTTGACCGGCAAGGGATTTCGTCACGCTCAGAAAGTCTCGTTGTATATTTAAAAATATAGCGATTCGATATCCGTCCTTCGATCGCACCGCTCGGGTCGATTCGAAATCTCCAAGCAAGAAAATCACCGGAATGCGAATTGTTCGCACAAGGAATCCAACACGCTATATCCAAATAAACATAGCGCTTCACGCCAGGCGATTCCGCAAATCGATTGGAAAGCGAGCAAACAAGAGTGGCGGGCGCACGTCCTAGCGTGCGCCCGCCGACGGGAGAAATCAGGAAGAAAAGCCGCTCAGCCCGCGTCGCGCGGTTCGGCGAGCTGGAACAGGCAGTCGCCGCGGCGCACCTGCGCGGGCACGCGGCGGCAGACCACCTCGCCGGCGGCCTCGAAGCAATGGACCACCGGCTCGCGCAGCGGCGTGTCGGGGAAGTGAATGCGCGCGGCCGGCTGGCCCTCGCGCACGACGTCGCCCAGCTCGACCAGCGGCTCGAATACGCCGTGCTCGTAGGCATAGACGAAGTGCCGGGGCCCGCTGGTGCGCATGAAGCGCGTCACCGCCGGCGGGCCGTCCGGCACCAGCGGCCCGCGCAGCACGCCGAGGAAGCCGAGGAAGTTCAGCAGGCCCTGCCAGCCCTGGCGCAGCAGCGCCGCGTCGGTCATGCCGGCGCCGCCCAGCTCGGTCAGGATCGAGATCGCGCCCTGGCGCCGCGCCGCCGACGAGGCATAGCTGGGATTCGGCGCGTTGAGGTAGGCGCGCGGCATGCCGAAGGCGCTCAGCAGGGCCTTCACGTGCTGCTCCTCCTCGGCGTCGCGCGGCTCCAGCGCGATCAGGTTGCCGCCGTGATAGATCAGCGAACTGCCGCCCGAATGCAGGTCGACCAAATAATCGGCGCGCGCCAGCAAGGCGTGTTCGATGTAGTCGGCGATTATCTGGGTGGGCGTGCCGGCCGGGTCGCCGGGGAAGCTGCGGTTGAGGTTGCCGTCGTCGAGCGGCGAGGTGCGCAGCCCCGCCTCCGCCGCCGGGAAATTCGCCATCGGCAGCACGATCACCTGCCCGCGCACCTGCTCGGCCGGCAGTTCGCGAATCAGGCGCGAACTGAGCACCTGGCCTTCGTATTCGTCGCCGTGATTGCCCGACATCACCAGCACCACCGGCCCCTCGCCGTTGCGGATCGAGGCGATCGGCACCGGCAGCCAGCCATAGGCGGAGCGGTGCACCGAATGCGGCAGGCGCAGGTAGCCGGCATGCTTGCCTTCGGCATCGAGGTCGATTTCACACTGGATCGGGTTCGGTCGTCGGGGGGATACGTCGGTCATGATCGGGTGGAGAAGCTCGGAAACGATAGTCGCAGCTTACCGGCATTCGCGCCGCTCCGGGGCGCGAGCCGCCCCCGCTCGGGAGCGCGCGAGGCCGCCGGCGCGGGCACGGCGCTTGCGGCGGCCGAGGGAAGCTTGCAGCCGGCTTCGCGCCCGCCTTGCGAATCGATGGCGGGATCGGCCTCGCGTGGTGCCCGGCTCGCGCCGGACTCGCGCCCGCCCGCCAAGGCCGGCGACGACGCCCGATGCGGCCGCCGTCGCCCCCTCGCCCGGACGATCGACTAAACTTTTCGGGACAGAATGCGTCCGACCGCCAAACCATCAACAGAATGCGCTCGCCGCGCCCGCGCTCGACACCATGAAGCCCTTGCTCTCGCAACCACCCGAAAAGCTCGTCAAGACCAATGTCAACTGGGCGCTCGACGCGTTCCGGCGCTTCTCCGCCGACCACTGCACCACCATGGCGGCCAGCATCGCCTTCTACTCGGCCTTCTCGCTCGCGCCGATGCTGGTGATGGTGATCGCCGTGGCCGGCTGGTTCTTCGGCGCCGATGCCGCGCGCGGCGAGGTGTTCAACCAGGTCCACAGCCTGATCGGCAACGACGCCGCGGCCGGCGTGCAGACCATCGTCGAGAACGCGCACCGCCGCGACAGCAATGGCGGCGCCGCGGCGGCGATTTCCTTCGTGATGCTGGCGATCGGCGCCTCGGCCACCTTCTCCTCGCTGAACACCGCGCTCGGCATGGTCTGGCCGAGCCAGGAAAAACGCTGGTCCTCGGTGTTCGGCCTGGTGCGGGTGCGGCTGATCTCGTTCGGGCTGGTGCTCGGCGTGGCCTTCCTGCTGATCGTGTCGCTGCTGCTCGACACCGCGATCACCTTCATCGGCCGCTGGCTGTGGGGCGCCACGCCCTTCGTGCTGGTCGGCAACCTGCTGCAGTTCACCGCCGGCATCGCGATCCTCGCCTGCGCCTTCGCGGCCCTGCTGAAGTTCCTGCCCGACGCGCACGTCACGCGCCGCGACGCGCTGACCGGCGGCATCGTCTCGGCCGTGCTGTTCTCGGCCGGCAAGAAGCTGTTCGCGCTGTACCTCGCGCACGCGGGCACCGCCAGCGCATTCGGCGCGGCCGGCTCGCTGGCGGTGCTGCTGATGTGGCTGTACTTCTCGGCGGCGGTGCTGCTGCTCGGCGCGGAATTCGCCGCCGCGCGCGGCGATGCGCGACGCGCACGCACGGACGCCGCGCACGAATAGGCAGAATCCCTGATTCGCCGGTGCCGCGCCCCCGCGCGGCCCGCTCCCGCCGCGTAATCGATTCCAGATCCCGCCCAAAACTGGCGCGCCGCTGACATTCCCGCCAGCCTCGCCAGCCCGCCGGGCGCAAAAGCGCACGCGCAAACGTTCAACCGTCTCGATTCCTGCATCGAAACCACCCGATTCCTGACAGGATCCGGCATGGCCCTCATTTCTCACAACAATCACGAGGGAATGCCGGAAATTGACTCCCGCATTGGAAATAATTTCATAGGCTATTGATCTAAAAGGAATTTTTATCGTTGTGACGTTTTGGAGACACTTTATTTTTTTGGGTTTCTTGCGAGATACGCACTGCGCTATTCTCCAATCCGCAACAAATAACGAATCACTTTGCGTGGAGAACACTACCTATGAAAAAACTCGCTCTGTCTACCCTCTCGCTGGCTCTCCTCGGTGCCGCAGGCGCAGCGCACGCGCAATCGAGCGTTACGCTGTACGGCGTGATCGACACGGCAATCACCTATGTGCACGGCAGCAACGGCACGGGCAACAACACGTGGGCGATGAACAGCGGCAACCTGCAAGGCAGCCGTTGGGGCCTGAAGGGCGCGGAAGATCTGGGCGGTGGCCTGAAGGCGATCTTCCAATTGGAAAACGGCTTCAACTCCAATGACGGCACGCTCGGCCAGAACAAGCGCATGTTCGGTCGCCAAGCCTTCGTCGGCCTGCAAAGCGACAAGTACGGCACGCTGACGCTGGGCCGCCAATACGACCCGCTGGTCGACATGGTCCAGGCCGTCACGGCCGACAACTACTTCGGCAGCGTGTTCGCCACGCCGGGCGACGTCGATAACAACGACAACAGCCTGCGCGTCAACAACGCCATCAAGTACACCTCGCCGGTGTTCGCGGGCCTGCAGTTCGAAGGCTTCTACGCACTGGGCGGCGTTGCCGGCTCGAACGGCTCGGGCCAGACCTGGTCGGCCGCACTGGCCTACAACAACGGCCCGATCGGCATTGCAGGCGGCTACTTCTACGCCTCGAACCTGTACGGCGCCGCGCGCGGCACGAGCTGGGGCGGTTCGTCGGACGCGATCTTCGACGGCCCGATCAACAGCGGCTACACCAACGCGAAGTCGATCGGCATCGGCCAGGTTGCCGGCCAGTACACGTTCGGCCCGTTCACGGCCGGCCTGGGCTACAGCAACGCGCAATACAAGCGTGACGCGTTCTCGTCGTTCGGCCAGACCGAGAAGTTCAACACCGGTCGCGCCTTCGCCACGTTCCAGGCTACCCCGGCCCTGCTGCTCGGCCTCGGCTACTCGTACACCAAGGCGAGCGGCGACACGGACGCCAAGTACCACCAGGCTTCGCTGGGCGCGGACTACTCGCTGTCCAAGCGTACCGACGTCTACCTGGTCGGCGCGTACCAGCACGCGAGCGGCACGCAACGCCTGGCGAACGGCACGACGCAAGCCGCCCAGGCATCGATCGGTTCGTACGGCATCGCCGGCACGAGCTCGCAGGAACTGGTCGCGCTGGGTCTGCGCCACAAGTTCTAAGCAAGCTGTCGCCACGGCGATCGACGGTGCCTGCGGGCGCCGCTCGATGGCCGAGCGATCGAACCAGCCCGAGGCTTCGCGCCGACGGCTGGTTTTTTTTCGTCCTGCCGTTCCGGCACGGGGCTGCCTGCCCTGGCGGCGGCGAGCGCCCGGCGCCCCGTCGGATCGATCGCCGCCGGCACGCTTCGCGCGGCCCGAGCCACGTTTCCCGCGCCCTTCATGCCGCGCGCGGATAAAAAAATCCCCGCGCGCTCTTCGCACGCGGGGATCTTTTTGGGCTGCCTCGACGTTCCGGAACGACCCGGGCGTCCTGGCAATTCCCTTATGCTGCTGCGTCCTTCAGCTTCTTCAGTGCACGTGCCTTGACGCGCACGCTCGCCGGCTTGGCCGGGAACCAGCGCTCTTCGCCCGTGAACGGATCCTTGCCGAAGCGCTTCTTCTTCGCTGCCACGGCTTGGGCCGAGATCTTCAGCAGACCCGGCAGCGTGAACTCGCCCGCACCCTTCTTGTGGATCGAACCGAGGATCACGTTTTCCAGCGTCGCGAGCACGGCCTTGACCGTCTTCAGCTCGACTTCAGCGCGCTCGGCGATGTGCGTCGCCAGCGATGCCTTGGTGAAGCTGTCCTTGATCGGCGTCGGAGCGGCCGGCACCTTCGCGGCAGCCTTCTTGGCCACTACTTTCTTCGCGGGCGCTGCAGGTTTGGCAGCCACTTTCTTGGCCGGTGCGGCAGCCTTCTTGGCCACCTTTTTTGCGGAAGTCGCCATGTTTCTCCTACCAGGTGTGGTCGTTGGATTCGAAGCACACGACGTGCATGCTTCAAGGCCGGATTCTACAAGCGGCGCGACGCTTCGTGCAGCACTTTTATGCGGAATCTGCGGGTTTTCGGCAGGTTTTGTTGCTCGCCGCTGACTGGCGAGCCCGACGACGGCCCGATCGGCTCGCGAAACCAGGGCGGCGCGGCTCGAATTATGTGCGACGCGCCGCGCCGCGCCGGACCTTCGGCGATGCGAAACATCGCCGCACGCTGCGTCGAAAACCCCTTGTTTACCGGCGGCAAACGCCATTCGAGCGGCAACGCCGCCGCCAGCGCGCCAACTGGACAACGGCTCGCGCAAACAAAAAAGCCCCGGCGCAATGCCGGGGCGAACGGAACAACCACCACATGGACGATCGGTGAAGCGGCCTTCGCTCAGGCCACCTGCTGGAGCACCGGCAGGCAGGAGCGCAGATAGGCCTCGAATTCGCGGCGCACCTCGGGATGCTCGAGCGCGAGCTCGACGGTGGCCTTCAGGTAGCCGATCTTGCTGCCGCAATCGAAGCGGGTGCCGAAGTAGCGATAGGCCAGCACCTGCTCCTCGGTCAGCAGCGACTGCACCGCGTCGGTCAGTTGCAGTTCGCCGCCGGCGCCCGGCTTGATGCGGCGCAGGTGATCGAAGATGCTCGGCATGAACACGTAGCGGCCCACCACGCCGAGATTGGACGGCGCGCTCTCGGGCGCCGGCTTCTCGACGATGCCCGACAGCTTGATCACGTCCTCCTCCCATTCGCGGCCCTCGACCACGCCATAGGAGCGGCTGTCCTCGCGCGCGATGGTTTCCACGCCGATCACCGAGCTGTGATAGTGGTTGAACACGTCCACCAGCTGGCGCAGCACCGGCTGCTCGCCGTGCAGCAGGTCGTCGGCGAGGATCACCGCGAACGGCTCGCCGTGCACCAGCTTCTCGGCGCACAGCACCGCGTGGCCCAGGCCCAGCGCCTCGGGCTGGCGCACGTAGTAGCAGTCGACATTGGACGGCTTGATGCCGCGCACCAGTTCGAGCAGCTTGTCCTTGCCGCGCGCCTCGAGTTCGGCCTCGATCTCGTAGGACTTGTCGAAGTGATCCTCGATGGCGCGCTTGCTGCGCCCCGTCACGAAGATCATCTCGGTGATGCCGGCCTTGATGGCCTCCTCGACCGCGTACTGGATCAGCGGCTTGTCGACGACAGGCAGCATCTCCTTCGGGCTGGCCTTGGTGGCCGGCAGGAACCGCGTGCCGAGCCCGGCGACGGGGAACACGGCCTTCTTGACTTTGAGCATGGTGATGAAATCCCGGAGAAAGTGACGGCCGCGCAACGCGCGGCCCGATGAAACGGCATGGCCGGTCACGCCTGGGCGTGCCGGAGCGGCCGGCGGCGCGATGCAGCGCGCCGCCCCGCTTGCGCGGCGCTAGGCGCGGGCCGCGCGGGGCCGGACCAGGCCGGCCGCGAGCGAGGCGCCGCGCGCGCGGCCGGTCATTCGAATTCCTCGGTCAATGCCGCGTCGCCACGCTCGAATCCGAAGCGGCTGATCGGTTCGTTCTTCAAGGCGTCGCGATAGGCCGACAACACGACCATGACCAGCAGTACCGCGCCGCTTGCGATCCAGTTGATATCCATCTTGCAATCCCTCGTCTGTTTCGACCCGAACCCAAACTATCAGAAAAAAATCGGCAAATAATTGGGCGGATTTCGCCACCTGGAACGGCGCGGGCAGCGAAACGTCTTGTTGCAATTTCATGCGGTTTTTTTTCGTTCATCGTTCGATTTCTCACGCCTTAGGATCAGGGTGCGCCAAACGGCGAACGGCCGTTCGCCCGCCGCGCATCGTTCGCTATTTCAGGCCAAGGAAACCGACGCATGAATGCTCCCAGCGCGCCGACGCTCGCGCGGCCCGCCGCTCCCGACAACAAGGATGCGTTGATCGACGCCCTGCGCGGCTTCGCTGCGCTGCTGGTGGCCTATTTCCATTGCCGGCAGATCGTCTGGATCGGCATGCAGGCCTTCCATCGCGCCCACGGCCACGCGCTCGATCCGAACGCGCTGGCCGCCTACCTGACCTTCCCGTTCGCCTGGGGCTCGGCCGGCGTGCCGATCTTCTTCGTGATCAGCGGCTACTGCATCCACCGCAATATCGCGCTGAAGCTGGCGGCCGCGCCGGGCACCCGGCTCGACGTCGCCAACTTCTGGGCGCGCCGCTTCGCGCGCATCTACCCGGTGCTGCTGGCCGCGCTGCTGCTCACGCTCGCGCTGGACCTGGTGAGCCTGCAGTTCACGCCGGTCAGCCACAAGATCCGCGAGATCGGCTGGCAGGCCTTCCTGGTCAACCTGCTGTCGCTGCAGGGCATCGCCGCGCAGACCTACGGCTCGAACGGCGCGCTCTGGACGCTCTCGCTCGAGGTGCAGTTCTATGCCGTCTACCCGCTCTGGTTCGCGCTGCGCAAGCGGATCGGCATCATGCCGCTGGTGGCCGCGGTCGCCATCGTCAACCTGGCGTCGGCCTGGCTGTTCGAGCGGCACGACATCCAGGTGTTCACCTCCTACTGGCTGTCCTGGACGCTCGGCGCGCTGATCGCCGAGCTGCGCGCGGGCCGCGGCGCGAACCGGCTGCCCTCGCGCGGCTGGTACCTGGCGGGCGCGGCCGGCATCGCGCTCGGCTGCGCGGCCTTCCATTTCGGCCAGTACGGCGCATTCCAGCTCTGGTCGCTCGGCTTCGCCTGCTACCTGTATGCCGCGATCGCGCGGCCGGCGCCGTCGAACGCGCTGGTGCGCGGCTTCGCCTGGTTCGGCGAATTCAGCTACTCGCTCTACCTGATCCACCTGCCGCTGTTCGTCTGCCTCGGCTCGCTGCTGTACCGCTCGCAGTTGCAGAGCGCGATCTGGCCGTCGTTCCTGTTCCTCGCCGCGGCGATCCCGCTGGCCTGGCTGTTCTACCGCGCCGTCGAGCGGCCCGCGATGCGCTGGTCGGCCAGCCTCAAGCCCGCGCCGAAGACGGCACCCGCCACGGCGCCGGCGGCCGCGGCCTGAACCGACAACGGCCGGACTCGACGATGCGCCGGCCCCACGACATCCCACGCCGGCCTGCCCGGGCCCCGCGCCCCTGCCGGGCGCGACCGCGCG